>CALFUG010000037.1 GCA_937928455.1 uncultured Clostridia bacterium | reverse complement strand
AAACAGTTGTTATCACTACGGAAAGGAGTTGAGAAGTATGCTAGTTACAAAACCAGCACCTAATTTCTCCGGAATGGCTTTCCATGAAGGAAAAATTAAGAAGGTGTCCTTGGAAGATTATCGTGGCAAATGGGTAGTTGTTTGTTTTTACCCGGGTGACTTCACCTTTGTTTGACCCACCGAAATCTCACACATAGCCGTGAGCTATGACGAATTGAAAGAAATGAATGTGGAGGTACTTTCTATTAGTACAGATAGTGTCTACTCCCACAAGATTTGGAATGAAACAGAACTCAGCAAGATGGTTGGCCATGACATTCCTTTCCCCATGGTTTCTGACCAGGGTGGGGCCATTGGAAGATTGTATGAAGTATATGATGAAGATGGTGGAGTGAACATTCGAGGAAGATTTTTAATTGATCCGGATGGTATCATCCAGGCCCAAGAAGTACTCAGCCCTCCGGTAGGACGAAATCCGGAAGAGCTGGCCAGACAAATCAAAGCCTATCAGCATCATCAAAAGACGGGAGAGGTTATGCCTTCCGGTTGGACTCCTGGAGGACAGACATTGAAACCTTCTCCGGATCTGGCAGGTAATGTTTGGAAGGAATGGACGCCACCCAAGAAATAACGGGAGCGGGTCATTCATCATCGCTGTTAGAAACATGGACAGATCGGTAGCATCAGAGCCGGTCTGTCTTTTTTATAGATAAAAACATAAGCCTTCAAATCGTTTTGAAATGGGAACAGGGTGCTACTTGAATCCCACCATGAATTATGTCATCATTATACCAAGAAAAGTATCGATATATGATATAGCATGGCAGACGTAGATTACATAAGGAAGGGAATCGCAAATTGGAGGATATCATAAAGCACGTCACCATGGGAACCGCCGGACACATCGACCATGGGAAAACAGCATTGGTAAAAAAACTGACGGGAATGGACACAGACCGTTTGGCGGAGGAAAAGGCTCGCGGGATGACCATTGACCTGGGTTTTGCTTTTCTTCCATTACCTTCCGGCAATACGGTGTCTATCGTGGACGTGCCCGGCCATGAAAAGTTTGTGAAAACCATGGTGGCGGGAGCTACGGGGATTGATTTTGTGATGCTGGTGGTAGCGGCGGATGAAGGAATCATGCCACAGACTCGGGAGCACATCGATATCTTGTCTATTTTGGGATTGAAGTCCGGGTTGGTTGCTTTGACCAAGGCAGACTTGGTAACCCCGGAAGAAATGGAACAAAGGAAGCTTGAAGTGAAAGAAGCTTTGCAGGAGACTACCTTAAAAAATCTGGATATCATTCCGGTATCTTCCTTGACCGGGGAGGGAGTGGCCACCATTATTCAAAAGATAGATCAGTTAACGTTGGCCACCAAGGAACGATCCTATCAACAAATATTCCGACTCCCGGTGGATCGGGTGTTTACCATGACAGGTCACGGAACGGTGGTTACCGGCACCATAGCCGGTGGAAGAATTCAAAAGGGACAGACGGTTGACCTACTGCCTCAAGGACTCACCTCCAAGGTGCGGAATATACAGGTACGAAATCAAAGTGTGGAAGAAGGAGTAGCGGGGGACCGTTGTGCACTAAATCTGACAGGTATAGAAAAAGAGGATATACAGAGAGGCACGGTGGTAACGGAAAAAGGAAAAG
>CALFUG010000036.1 GCA_937928455.1 uncultured Clostridia bacterium | reverse complement strand
AAGTAGCTCCTCTCTTGCAAGCATCCAATCCCGCCAATTGAGCGGCCAACACCACTTGATATATCTTTTTCATGGTGGGTGTTGCATGGCCCATGGCAACGGTTCTTGTCATGTCTCCACAATATCCCTTCACGGTGGCTCCAAAATCCATAGTAAGAAAGTCTCCCTCTCTGATTTGGTAATCCGATGGAATGCCATGGGGCTCTGCACCATTCTTCCCTGCCACAGCGATGGTGGGAAAGGCCAATTTCTTGGACCCAAGTTTTGACAATACTCGAAAAATCTCTTCCGCCACTTGTATCTCTGTCAATCCAGGTCGCAAGTAACCAACCATGTGTTGAAAACACGTATCATTCATAGCCGATGCCGTAATGATATGTACCAACTCTTCCGGTGTTTTTACGACTCCCATCCGTTGTCCCCTGTCTTAAACAATCCACCCATACCCATGGCGTCACCCAGTATTTGATATACATCGTTCATCATCAAGGAGAATCTCATTTCATTTTGTAGATGTTCCGCCGCCAATGGGTCCTTCATGATAATGCCATAAAGTTCCTGGATGGTGCCCATCATTTCCGGACCCACCTCTTCTCCCATCATTTGCTTGGTCTGTAGCTCTAATTGCTTTCCTTGAAAATCGGACATCATTTTCGCTAATTCTGGATTTTCATTTACCTTTTTACGGGTAAGGTCATACTGCTTGTATTCCTCGGATTCCTTAATGGCTTTGGCTAAATTGTGCGCTTCGTCATATACATTCATTCTTACACCTCCAAAAATATAGGCAGTATGATGGGATTTCGCTTCGTTTTTTCATAAATGAATGTGCGTAAACCTTCTCTTACCGCTGTTCTTCTACCGTTCCAATCCTTCTTGCCGCTTCGACCGGATTCCTCCAGAAGTGCGGAAGCAACCGCTTTGGCTTCTCCTATCAAATCTTCATTTTCTCTTACATAAACAAATCCGCGACTTACGATATCCGGTCCTGAAACCACTTCACCAGTGGCTCGATCCAAGGCAGCTACCACGATAATTAATCCGGCTTCCGATAGCATTCGACGATCTTTTAATACGATGTTTCCAACATCCCCCACGCCCAAACCATCCACCAGGACCGCTCCGGCAGGAACCACTTGTTTTAAATGTTCCGCCTCTTCTCTCCCCAGAACCAGGCAATCTCCGATATCCATCAAAAATATATTTTCTCGTGGCAGGCCCAAATTTTCTGCAAGTTGCACATGACGATAAAGATGTCGATACTCTCCATGAACCGGTATGAAATATTTGGGTCGAATGAGAGAATGGACCAACTTCAATTCCTCTGCACAAGCATGTCCGGACACGTGAATATCTGCAATATCCGAATAAATCACCTTGGCTCCTTGTTCGAACAGTCGATTTACCACATTGGAAACCGCCGTCTCGTTCCCCGGTACCGGCGTGGAACTAAGTACTACCACATCTCCCCGTTTAATTTGCACTGCTCGATGTTCCTTACTGGCCATTCTTGATAAGGCACTCATAGGTTCTCCTTGTGAACCGGTGGTGATAATTACCAGTTCGTTGTCCTTATAGCCTTTTGCCTTATTAATGTCTACCAGGGCCCCCTCGGGAATCTTCAAGTAATTTAATTCTGTAGCCAGCTTCACCACATTCACCATAC
>CALFUG010000035.1 GCA_937928455.1 uncultured Clostridia bacterium | reverse complement strand
ATGTGGTGGCTGTCAGCATTCCCGTATCCGGCCGATAGGTTTCCGCTCCGGTGACTCGATGAACAACTGCACTGTACCGGTGGTAGTAATGGTCATAGGAATACTTGTCCCATGCCATAGCCGTTTGGTTCCAGTGACAGTTGGGTCCATAAAAGGGGAAGTATCCTTCTTCTCCCGGCAATGCTTCATGGTCATAAGGAGCGACCATGATATCCTTACGCCCTTGGCCGATGTTGAAATCCGTGTGAATGGTTACGGAATCTCCCGGCTTAAGTCCGTACTGCCAAATCCCCTGACTGTTCTTCCAAAGAAAGGTTACTCCCGTATCCAGTCGGTGGTGGAGAACCTGATAGGATGGCGGGCTTTCTTCTCCATAAGCAACAGCTGGTTGCCCTTCCCATAGAATGGTACTACTTCCCCATACGAGGACCCCAACTAGGAGCATTCGAAGAAACCGCCTCATTCATATACCTCCTATCGAAAGGGATTGGCCACCACCTGAACTTCTTCCTCTCCCGGATGCCAATATGCCAAATAGTCAAAGGAGGGGAGAGAAGAGCCTTCCGGGGCACCGGGTAAAATGTGAAGCTCCGGTGTGGCTTGTCTTAAGGGAATAATCTGGCTGCCTCGAATGAGAACCACACACCGCAAATCCTCCGGGGTGATACGAAGAATTTCCGTCCCCACCAGATTTTGTTCCAGCGTGATGGCCAAATCCGGGTAAGGAAGGATTTGATAGGTTTGTTGCTTATCCGGATAACTTCGGACAGAATGGAAATTGGGTAGCCAGTGGTCAATTTCTCCTTGTGTTTTTGGGGTATTGTCAAAGGCTTCCATTGTAGGGCTCTCGTTTGCTGGACTCTCCTTAGCCGGAATCTCGTTAGGTGGCCGGTTGTCTTCTTGCGGGGTTGTGGATGGAGCCGCTTCTTTCGGCGTGACTTTCGGTGATGCATCCTTCGGGGTGGCCACTGGCACTTCCTTCTTGGCGATCGTTTGAGGTGGTATTTCTTTTGTATTATCTTCGCAGATTACCTTTGTTGATGGCATGGATTCTTCCGCCATAGGCGCAAGCTCGTTGACGCCATGACAACCCACCATGAGCAGAAGTGATATTCCCCATAAAAGTCCAACTTTCTTCATGGCTCTCCGGCGATTATCCATAACCCTTTCCTCTCTCCGTCTCAATCTATCTTTGCCCGATCTCCGTTCCTTGTGTGCTCTTATTCTATTCCTCCCTTCTTGAAATAATCAATCGACGAGTTACGATGATTTCTGCATAAATATAGACTCCTGAAGGAACGATAATAAAAAAGGAGAGGTGTCTTATCCTCTCCATTCACCATTTCACTATTCTTTTGTTTCTCTATTTTAGCTCCCGAAGGTTCTTTGCAGTTTCAAAGGAGATCAACTGGTAGGGTTCCGTTTTC
>CALFUG010000034.1 GCA_937928455.1 uncultured Clostridia bacterium | reverse complement strand
ATGCTGTGCGGGAGTACTACCTGGTGAACCGGGGCAATCCTTTCACAATATTGGAAATGACACGAATGTTCGCACTGTCAAAATGAGGATGAACAGCAGCTCTGTGCTTAGGGCTACCCCGAACAACAAAGGTGCGATGCGCACATTCCAAAGGTCCTCCTTGGCATCCATTATGGTCCACACCTTCCGGGTGAGGGGAATGGTGAGCAGGAGTATGGCATATAGAAGGTCGAAGAGCATCATCGATGCCACCAGGACGTAGAACAAGACCTGTAGCACCTTCACCACCGGTATGGCTTGCTCCAATCCTCCCATGCGCACCGCTAGGTCCTTCTCCCCATGTTTCAGGTGGGATTCGTAGCCGGACATGGCATCCACTGCCCGCATAAGACCCACACCCACCGCCACCACCAGAGAAAACACCAGTATCTGCCAATCGAAGGTGTCGGTGATTACGTAGAATGAAAAGAAAACCATCATGAAGAACGATATGGCGACGTTTATCTCGCCCAATCCACGGGCGCCCATGTTTATAGGGGGTGCAGTGTAGAAATAAGCCAGTAAGAGGGCGGTGATGCCCAGGGCAACCACCAGGAGGCCACCGTGCCATACAATCGGTATGGCCAATAGGACGGAGAAGGCCACCAGCACCGCCATGATGATTTTCCCCTGCTTCTCGGTGACCAGGCCGTTGTCGAATTGGTTGCCTTCCCAATAGATCTTCTTGTTCAGCTCGCTGGCCATGGCGTCTCGGTAGCGGGCGGCATCTTGGAAACGATCCTCATCCACACCGCTCTTGTGGTCGAAGTAGTCGTTGGAGAAATTCACGAACATGGCAAGGAATAGGACGTCCAGGGGGATTAATGCCACCAGCCAGAGCTGTGGGTCATATGCCAAGGAGTACAGGGAGCCGCAAAGAGCGGCTAGGAAGAATGGCAGGGTGTAGCTGAACCTCATCACCAGATTCAGCTTCCTCAGCGGTGAAAGGCTTTCCTGGGTGCTCATGTTATCAGTCGGGGATAATAATTACCGTACTTAATCCTTGATGCTCCCCTCTTCGGCATTGGATGCAATCCTTCGGGATTCCGTACCATGATTGTTTTGGAAATGGGAAAGCTGAGAGCGGAGCTTCTTGTCCATGTCCTCTGCATGGGGAC
>CALFUG010000033.1 GCA_937928455.1 uncultured Clostridia bacterium | reverse complement strand
GAAAAATAGCAGCCTATAAAAGAGAGGGGAAAACAAATGAATTTTGATTTAACAGACGACCATATCATGATGAGAAAAATGGTTCGGGATTTTGCGGAGGCGGAGGTTCAGCCTGGCGCGGAAGAAAGAGACGAGAACGAAGAATTCCCAATGGAGCTGTGGAAAAAATGCGGCCAACTTGGTTTGGCCGGGATTACATTCCCGGAAGAGTTCGGTGGTGTAGGGGCAGATTACTTGTCCTATGCCATCACGGTGGAAGAATTGTCTCGAGTGGATGCTTCTCTGGGTGTGACCATTTCAGCCCATTCCAGCCTTTGCGGAAATCCGATCTACCTGTTTGGTACAGAAGAGCAAAAGAAGAAGTACTTAACGCCGCTGGCAACAGGAGAAAAATTAGGGGCCTTTGGTTTGACAGAGTCAATGGCCGGTTCCGATGCGAAAGGGACTCGAACTACTGCAGTTTTGGAAGGAGAGGAATACGTCATTAACGGTTCCAAGATTTTTATTACCAACGGGTATTATGCAGACACCTATGTGATTACAGCTCAAATGGACAAGAGCAAGGGAAACCGGGGAATCGCAGCGTTTATCATTGAAAAGGATATGCCGGGATTCAGTTTTGGGAAAAAAGAAAAGAAAATGGGAATCCGGTCTTCTGCCACCTATGAACTAGTTTTTGAAAATCTGAGAATCCCCAAGGAAAACCTGCTGGGAGAAGAAGGCCAAGGGTTTAAAATTGCCATGACCACTCTTGACTATGGGAGAATCGGAATTGCATCTCAAGCCTTGGGGATTGCCCAGGGAGCTTACGAGCAAGCCTTGAAATATTCCAAGGAAAGAGTTCAGTTTGACAAGACTTTGGCGGAAATGGAAGTAATCCAGTTCAAGCTGGCGGATATGGCTACGGAAATTGAAGCGGCTCGCTTATTAGTGTATCAGGCTTGCCATATGGCAACTCAACACAGACCTGTTTCCAAGTATTCTGCGATGGCAAAAGTGTATGCATCGGAAGTTGCCAATCGCGTCACCACCCAGGTGGTTCAGATCTTTGGCGGATATGGATATACCAGAGATTATCCGGTAGAACGAATGATGAGAGATGCAAAAATTACGGAAATCTATGAGGGAACCAGTGAAATCCAGAGAATCGTTATTGCGGCCAATATTCTCAAGGAATTCTAGAATAACGAAAAGAGGGAGGTTAAATATGAATATTGTAGTTTGTCTGAAACAAACCTTTGACACGGAAGCGAAAATTGTTTTGAAGGATGGCAAAATCGATGGCACCGGAGTTACCCGAGTCATTAATCCATATGATGAGTTTGCCATCGAAGAAGGCTTGAAGCTGAAAGAAAAATTTGGGGGCGAAGTGACACTCGTAAGCGTGGGTGGAGAAAAGACCCAGGAGTCGATTCGTACTGGTCTGGCGATGGGAGCGGACAAAGCGGTTTTAATTCAAGACCCTTTATTAGAGCAGGCCGATGAATGGATGGTGGCAGAAGCACTGGCCAAAGCCATTGGGCAAATGCCTTGCGATATCCTGTTAGCAGGACGCATTGCTGTCGATGATCAATCGGCACAGGTGGCCATTCGCGTGGCGGAAGCCATGAACATTCCGTCGGTAAGCTCCATTATCGCCATGGAAGCAGAGGAAACCAAAGTCACCGTCACTCGAGAAATTGATGGTGGCACGGAAATTTTAGAAGTACCCC
>CALFUG010000032.1 GCA_937928455.1 uncultured Clostridia bacterium | reverse complement strand
AAATTTTTTATTCAAAAATAAAAGCCCTCAATCCCTGATTTCCAAGGGATTGAGGCTATATGCCCAGCAAAATGACATCCGTTTTCTTTTATATCTCCTGTTTTATTCTTCGGAACCTCTAAGATGTTCCAATAATCATGCTTACTCCCATTTCCAATTTTCTATATATGATCTGAATTCCTCTTCAATGGGAGAAAGTACTCTGTTTTTTCGGAAAGCCAGGCTGTAAACTCTTTGTAAAGATAAGTCTGCCATATCATACACATTGTATTTTCTCGTAAGCATATCATCTCTTACGGAAACATAAGGAACCAAGCTAACTCCCACACCCAACGATACCATCCGTTTAATGGCCTCTAGGCTTTCACTGACTATTTTCCCTTGGAACATATCCAGATCCAGATTTTTCTTTTTCATTTCTTGTTCAAAAACCCGCCGGGTGCCCGATCCCTCTTCTCTTATAATAATGACTTCGTCTAAAAGATCACAGATTGCCACCGGATTTTTTTCAAAGGTTTTATCCGGCGGAGTAATCAATACCAAATGCTCCTTGAAGAGGTCCAGATAGGCAAGTTCTTCTTTCCCGCTTTTCACACCTACAAACCCAAAATTGATATGCCCCGCCAACAGTTTTGCTAGAATAGCCTGGGAGGGCAAGTGTTTCATGACAATTCGAGTCAAAGGATATTTTTTCCGAAAGGCCGCAATCACACTGGGGAGAAGGTACTGTTCCGGTATGGTGCTAGCGAATAATTCCAGACTTCCTTCCATGTCTTTTTTATACCCGGTTAGAAACTGATTCGCCTTTTCATAGGCATTGATAATTTCCATGGCATGTTTATAAAAGAGAGACCCGGATTCCGTTAGGGACACGCTCCTATGATTGCGATAAAACAAATGGATGCCCAGATCATCTTCCAGCTTTTTAATATTATTGGTTACCGTAGGCTGAGAAACGTAGAGCAAATCCGCCGCCTTGGAAAAACTTCCAACTTTGGCTACCGTGACAAATGTCCTCACTTGATTGATTTCCATGAAACCACCCTTCTTATCTCAACTTATTTATTTGGTCTATGGCATAACAAATGTCTGCCTTTTCCAAAAAATGGCTGAGCCCGAATCGAACCGTTCCCCTTGGGAAAGTTCCCAGGGTTTGATGAGCAGATGGTGCACAATGCATCCCACTTCGAGTCATGATTCCCGAACCCGAATACAAACGATATGCCATTTCCCCATTGTCTCCATGAATAAAGTCCACCGAAACAATCCCCACCCGTTGCTCTATGTCTTTTCTTCCCACTATCCGTATATGATCCATGTTTATGAGGGCCTCCAGAAAAATTTCCATCAGCGCCATTTCTTTATGGTGGAGGGTTTCGGTTCCCTCTTTCATGATATATTTCAATGCGGCATTCAAACCGTAGATACCTGGCATATTCTGCGTGCCGGCTTCAAATTTGTCCGGCATATAATGGGGCTGTATTTCATGGTCCGACAAACTACCGGTTCCTCCCTCAATAAAGGTAGACAGTTGGTCTGCCAGTTGATTGGTGATTAAGAACCCACCCACACCCTGGGGCCCCAGTAAAGATTTATGCCCTGTGAATGCAATGGCATCTGCCCCTAATTTTGGGAAATCTACAGGAATAATCCCCGCCGTCTGAGCAGCATCTATGATAAATACCAATCCTTTTTCTTGGCATATGTCCCCCACTTTTTCCAGGGGTAGAATGGTACCGCTTACATTGGAAGCATGGGTCATCACCACTCCCTTTGTATTGGGTTTTATGGCAGGCAAAATGTCTTCTGCCGTAATGGCGCCGTTCTTATCGCACATAATCCGGGTATAATCTATGCCTCTTTCCTTCAATGCGTTGAGGGGTCGCATCACTGCATTATGCTCAACCGAAGAAACGATCACATGGTCTCCTTTCCGGAAAACCCCTTTCAGTAAAACATTCAGACTTTCGGTCACGTTTTTTGTAAACACTACATTTTCCGGCTGATCAAAGCCGAAAAGTGAGCATAGCAACTCTCTAGTTTCATACAGTGCGTTTTCCGCTTCGTGAGAATTATGATAAACTCCACGATTCACGCTGGCTCCTACATGATTCAAATAGTTGCACATACTCTCCGTAACCCCCGGTGCTTTGGGAAATGATGTGGCGCCGTTATCCATATAAAGATTTTTCATTGAGTCGCCCATGGTAAACCCCCTTACCAGCAATTTTAGACTTATGCCACTAATATTATAACCTTTCCTCAAAAGGGAAAGCAACCTGCATTACAACTACCATTCTATTTGGTAATACCAGGGAATGAATTCATTTGCTTTTCTTATTGTACAATCTCCATCCTCGTTGATACAATCCTATATGAAAGATATCGCAATATAAATGTCTATGAAAGGTAGCGTGGTGAAAAATAAGATTGCCATTATTGTGGCCGGCAGTGTAGTCGGAATTTTTTCTGTACTTCTTGTGTTTTTTGGAAATCCCGCCAACATGGGATTTTGCATCGCTTGTTTTATACGGGATATCGCTGGCGGAATGGGGCTCCATCGAGCCGAAGTGGTACAATATGTAAGACCTGAAGTATTGGGGCTGGTGTTGGGCTCTTTTATATTGGCCAGCAAAAATAAGGAATTCTTATCCCGGGGAGGTTCATCACCTTTTACCCGCCTTATCCTATCCATCATTGTCATGATTGGAGCCCTGGTCTTTCTGGGATGCCCGCTGCGGATGGTGCTTCGTATAGCGGGAGGCGACTTGAATGCGGTAGTTGGTTTGGTGGGTTTCCTTTCCGGAATTTATGTGGGAATCTTATTCCTGAACAAAGGGTTTAACCTAAAACGGAGTTATACTTTGACTCATATGGAAGGATATCTATTTCCCTTCGTAAATCTAGTTCTATTCGTCATATTATTGGCCATTCCTTCCCTTCTTTTCTTCAGCGAATCGGGACCCGGCGCTTCCAAGGCGCCCATATGGATTTCCCTGATGGCCGGATTGATCGTAGGCGGGTTGGCGCAAAAGTCCCGATTATGTACCGTTGGAGGAGCACGGGACACTATTCTTTTCCGGGATTCCCATCTCTTGTTGGGGCTAGCCATGATTCTGGTCTTCAGTTTCTTGGGTAATCTGGCGTTTGGGAATTTCAATCTGGGATTTGAAGGGCAGCCCATTGCCCATACCGATGGCTTGTGGAATTTCTTGGGGATGTCTTTGGTGGGATGGGGCTCCGTATTATTGGGGGGCTGTCCCATGAGACAATTGATTCTGTCGGGAGAAGGAAATACCGACTCCGTGATCTCAGTCATTGGTCTTTTCATAGGTGCAGCAATCGCACACAATTTCGGCCTGGCCTCCAGTGCTGCCGGCGCCACTCTGCCCGGGCAGATTGCTGTCATCCTTAGCATCGTAATATTGTTGATTATTTCTTGGGGAAATTCCGAATTCCTCAGAAAAGCGAAAAGTTAATATTCATTTTATAGAGTTTTCGGAGGATACTATGAAAACAATTGACACCAGTGGAATGAGCTGCCCCCAGCCCGTTCTGGCTACGAAAAAAGCATTAGAAGAAAACCCAGATGGGGTAATGATTATGGTAGATAACACTACTTCCAAAGAAAATGTCCAAAGGTTTATGTTGAAAAACGGGTACCAAGTGACTGTGGAAAAGGTAGACGAAGCCTTTGTCTTAACGGCGAAAAAATGAGCAGGGAATATCAAGTACTGTTCTTCACTCATACGGGAGCCATTCGGTTTGAACGCCGAATGAACCAAATGAATATCCCCTGCAGCTTAATGCCGGTTCCCCGTTCATTGAGTTCCAATTGCGGAGTAAGTGCTCATATCCAGTTTGATGGAGACTACCACACCCTTATTGATTCTCATATTGAGAAAATCTATTCCATCCGTAAGGGTGGTTTTGAGATGGTGTATCATGGAGAGTAGAATTCCCAAGGAAGGAGGAATCACCGAAGCTCCGGTGAAAAAGTCGACATGAGTTCATTGGATATAAAACTGACACAACTGACCAAAGCTTCTGGTTGAGCAGCCAAACTATCTCCGGATTTGTTGGCACAAGTTTTGTGTCAACTGGAGAAAACCTCTCACCCCGATCTTTTGGTTGGAATCGACACTTCTGACGATGCTGCCGTATATCGAATCAGTAAAGATACCGCCCTGGTTCAAACTTTGGATTTCTTCACACCGGTGGTGGATGATCCCTATACCTTCGGTCAAATCGCAGCGGCAAATGCGTTAAGCGATATTTATGCCATGGGCGGAAGGCCCATTTTGGCGTTGAATATCGTTTGCTTCCCCCGTTGCCTGGACATATCCGTTCTCTCACAAATACTTAAAGGTGGCCAGGACAAGGTGCTGGAGTCCGGTGCCATCTTAGTGGGAGGCCATAGTATTGAGGACGATGAACCCAAATACGGTCTATCAGTTTCAGGAATCGTGCACCCCTCTCACATCATAACCAATACGGGGGCCAAACCGGGAGATGTATTGATTTTGACCAAACCATTGGGCGTAGGTATTATAAATACTGCCATAAAAGCAGAAATGGCCAGCCGGGAATCTTTGGAACAAGCCATCCTTTCCATGACCACATTGAACAATATTGGTGAAACGGGGGCCACCACGCCATTGGGAATTCATAGCATCACAGATATCACTGGCTTTGGGTTTTTGGGCCATGCCTATGAAATGGCCAAAGGCAGCCAGGTAACCTTGCACATTAAAAGCAAAAATATTCCCCTGCTCATAGGAGCTGTGGAATATTCTGAGATGGGCCTGATTCCTGCAGGAGCCTATAGAAATCGGGACTATTTTCAAGATGGCATTGAAATCAGCAAAAGCATACCCTTATACTTGCGGGACATTCTTTACGACCCCCAAACCTCTGGCGGCTTGCTGATTAGTGTTGGACCTGAAAAAGTAAAAAGCTTCATAAACGGTTTGAAAGGAAAAGCCATGGTATCTGCATTGGTAGGAACCGTCAGTTCATATACGGGAATGCATATTATGGTGGAATAACCATATCCCTATTTGCCATCCCATGACTCAATCACCAGGGCTAATTTCCTGCTTGATTCACCAAAATATCCATGTCTATTTCCTAATCCTTTCTTCGCCGGATTACGCCCTCTTACTAAAAATCCTGCGTATAAGGGGCTTTTTTATATAG
>CALFUG010000031.1 GCA_937928455.1 uncultured Clostridia bacterium | reverse complement strand
CAATTGAAAGAAGACCCCAGAATATATCTCTACCACATACCCGCGAGAAAGGAAGAAGATTGATGGAGAAAAGGATTCCTGTCCAAATATCACAACGCCGGATTTGGGAGCTGGATTTTTGGCGAGGGATTTTAGTGTGGTTTATGGTGTTTGACCACATAATCTTTGATTTGGCTTATGTATTTCAAGTGGACGCGACTTTCCCCACCTTCTATTTCGAGTGGCCACTACGAAACTTCGTTCGCATGCTGGTGGTGCTGAGTTTTGTGTTGATTTGTGGTATCAGTTGTAGCTTTAGCCACTCTAACCGGGCGAGAGGCGCCAAACTGCTGGTGGTGGCCATGGTACTTACGCTGGTTACTTGGGGTATGGACCTGTGGCAAGGAGAAGAATCCAGATACATTATCACCTTTGGGGTGCTTCATATGCTGGCATTATCCATTTTATTATTTGCCCTATTGGAAAATCGCAAGGATCGCAGAATCCTTTTGTGGGTGGGAATGCCCCTTACCCTATTGGGGCTTGTGTTCTTTTTTTGGGAACCTGGTGCCCCCCAAGGATTTTCCTGGCTGTCCATGTTACTTCCAATGCAAAACGGCATATACTCTGCAGATTATTTCTCCCTGCTCCCATATGGGGGCATTCTGCTGATTGGGGCATATTTTGGACCTACTCTATATCCTCATAAAAAAAGCCGCCGGCCGTTGAAACGGGAACCGGGGCTGATTCGTCCGATTTTATTTACAGGGCGTCATGCCCTCCTGTTTTATCTGGTTCATCAACCGGTGGTGCTAGGGATTCTATCCCTGTTCTTTTTCCTCCTCCGAGGATAGCTGATATTTCTTGCTTTTTCGTACGAATTGGGTTTGGCTGATTCCCAGTGAAGCGGCCGCTTTTCTAGTGGAGCCATGTGTATCCCGGGCTTGCTTTAACAAGGCTTTTTCCAATTGCCCGACCACCTGGTCCAGGGATAGGTTCATTTGACTGGGACCTTTCGGAGTGGTTAGGAAGGCATCTCGATTACGTTCTTGTAGAACATCCATCAAGGAGATGTATTCTTTGGGTGTGGTAATCATCAGCCGTTGCACCAGGTTTTCCAGTTCTCTCACGTTACCAGGAAAACTTTGTTGAGACAAATAGTTGACCGCATCTTCTTCCATGGTTCGCTTGATACCGAATTTTTCGCCGTAGGTTTCCAGAAAATATTGAATGAGGGGTGGAATATCATCCCGGCGCTCTTCCAGTGGGGGGATTCGGATGGGGAAGACATTTAGTCGATAGTACAAATCTCTGCGGAAAAGATTTTTTTCTACCAGATCTTCCAAATTTTTGTTGGTAGCCGAAAGGATTCTTACATTGGTGCGAATGGGCTGATTTCCCCCCACTCGATAGAACTCTCCATCTTGAAGAACCCGAAGCAATTTGGCTTGCATCTCCGGCGGGATTTCTGCAATTTCATCCAGAAATAGGATGCCATTGTCTCCGGTTTCGAAATATCCTTTTTTGCCGGAGGGGTTGGCTCCCGTAAACGCTCCTTTTTCATATCCGAAGAACTCCGATTCCATGAGATTGGGGGCAATGGATGCACAGTTGACTTTTAGGTAGGGCTGCATTTTACGGCTACTATTTTTTTGGATGATATTGGCCAGTTTTTCTTTTCCCACCCCGGTTTCTCCGGTAATGAGTACATGGCAATCGTATTTTGCTACTCGGAGAACTTCTTCCATCAACTGGGTCATCATGGGAGAGTGAGAGATAAATCCTTCCGCCACCGCAGCACTGTATCCCAAAGACTCCTTAAAACTTCTGTTTTTCAAGGTGGCATAAGCCGGTTCTTTGGGTAGGACGGGATTCCCCATATATACATCGCTGAGATAGGGCATCAATTCCTTGGTCATTTGAATATCAAATTCATCGTACTCTTCCAAATATCCATCGGCACACTGGATATTCAGCTGTCGCGAAATGGACTCCGTGATATACAGCCCAATATTATAGTTGTTAATCAGATTGGCAAAAAAAACGGAACCACCGGAACGTGTGGCTAAAATATTAATGGTTTCCGCTCCCGGTATATCGGCACAGTTGATGGAAATGTCAAAAAGAGCATCCAAATTCAGACTTTCCATACATTCCAGAGGCTTTAAAATATTCACATAGTGAATTTCAGTGAATACCTGAGAAATCAGACCATCGATATGGGTGCCCTTTAGGGTTAATTCGGTTTTTTTATCCAAGAGACATATGATATTGGCGGTGGATCCCACCACGCGCCGGACGGTATAACCGTATAACAAGTTCATCATTAAATTATTGCCTACAATTAATATGTTTTGTTTGCCATAGGCTTCTTTGCTGATGTGGAAAAGGGTACCGGATTCGTTGAAGGTGAAAAGTAGAATATCGGCGGGCAGATCTTCCGGTTTGGGGACCAAAGGAATTTCATTGAATACAATGGCATATCCATCGGCTTCGATCTGGCCCAAAGCCTTATGGACACTTCGAATGCCGCTGATGTATAGGGGTACCGTGGTGAGGGAGGTATTGCAGAGCACCTCATCTCCCACTTGAAAGCCTTTGGGGTTTTCATATTCCGGGCCGATTTCTTCCACAATTCCATACAAAAGACCTCCGGTATCCGTAACCGGGTTGTGAAGCTTTCCTCGTTTAATGACAATATCCAGGATTTTACTTTTAATGGCATCTTCGTTGTGATTGGCTTCCATGGAAATTTGCTTGAAGCTGGTGCCTTCTAAGTGAATGCGTCGTAGAGAGATTCTTAGCTCATTGGGTAGTAGTTTGCGGCTATTGTCAATGCGCCATGCCACGGTGGGAAGCACATGGTTTGGTTCCAAAACGCGGGCAATGCCATAGGACTTGTTATTCATGGTTCACTCCTTTCGAGTGAGTTGAAATCGGTTCATGACTATAGCATACCTTGTTTTTCTTGAAATAGCAAGGAATGAAGTGGTATAATCCCCTAGTACTTAGCAGACCAAATAGAGAGAAAGCAGTAGGTGAAAGATGAGATTAAATAAATATATTGCACAACATGGAATTGCCAGCCGGCGTAAGGCGGACCAGTTGATTCAGGAAGGGAAAGTTCGAGTCAACGGAAAGGTGTTTACGGAGTTGGGTTATGACGTGAAGGATGGGGATCAAGTGCAAATCGGGGGGATGGTATTGGAAAGCCCGGAGGAGCGTGTATATTATGCATTACACAAGCCTACAGGATATATTACCGCTGCCCAGGATCCTCAAGGAAGGCCTGTGGTAACCGACTTGCTGACGGATGTGACGCAGCGTGTCTTTCCGGTGGGTAGACTAGACTATGAAACTTCGGGTTTGTTGATTTTAACCAACGATGGGCAGATGAGCTTTCGCATGAGTCATCCCAAGCACCAGGTGTCGAAAACCTATGAGGTGTGGGTTTCCGGTCATCCCTCGAAGGAGCGAATTTTTCGCCTGAAAAACGGGGTGGACATTGGCGGATATGTGACCAAACCGGCCGAAGTGGAGTTATTGAAGGAATCGGAAAAGGGCACATTGCTGCAAGTGACGATTTACGAAGGCAAAAACCGGCAAGTGCGTAAAATGATGAAGGCCATTGGCCATCCTGTGGTGGAATTGAAAAGGACCTCCATTGGGGAGATCCGTTTGGGGCGTTTGATGGTGGGGCATTATCGAAAATTGAGCAAAGAGGAAATGAAGTATCTGGAGACTCTGTAATGGCATTTCCAGTGTGTTTATAGAAAAGGTGCAAAAAGATTTCCCACGATGGGTAGCGCCAATATGTTTTCCCCAAATTCCGGATTCTGTTGAGCGGTTTGTAGTGTGAGAAAATATATGAGGAAAGCCAATACCACTAATCCAATGGGTTTAACCCAGCGAAATTTCCGGGACTGGGCTTCGTGTTTTGCGAAGCTCTCTTCTTCTTTTTGAATCACTTCCTCAATTTTTCGTTCCAGATCTTTTGGAACCTCTGGCGCAAAGTAGATGTCTTTTATTTCTTTCAGTCGTGCAAGAGACTCTTCGTCCAGAGAGGAGTCGATTTTTAATTCTCTGCGTACTAGGGACAGTCGGCCCAATACTTCCTGATTGCGCAAATGGAGGATATCCTCCATCTCCGACACGGTCATATCTTCCAGATAGAACAGCTTGAACACATTGGTGGCTGAGGGTTCGATGGTTTCCATAAAAGCATACAGCTGGGAGTTATCGGTGAATTTTCTCTCGTGGGTTCTCTGGTGCATACTTCGCATACCATAACGACATAGCAACTGATAATACCAGATTTTCATGGGAGGAAGATCTTGGAGTTTTCTTCCGTTGAGAAGACTGAAATAGACTACGCTGGTTACCACATCCATGGCAGCTTCCTCATTCTTCACATAACTGTAAGAAAGATAGTAGAAGCGAGGATAGTTTTCCCGGGCATATTCTACCAGATTTCGATGGATGTTTTCGGTGACGACGGGGTTCACTTTTGCCATGGTTGATTCCTTTCTTAAAAGCGTTAACGATTTTCGTATAGGAGCTGATTTTCCACAATTCGCTGTCGAGTATGCATTACTGTAGGCATAGCCGCGCTTAGAGGAACAAATACCATGGTATTGGCCAATAAGGCAATGGCGGCGGCAAAGGTGACCGGTAAATCGGAACTCAGGAGAAGGAGGCTTAATACCAGCACGCCGGCCAGCAAGCCCAGTGAAGCGGCCGTGGGGTGGGAGCGTTTCCAAAAGAGAGCTCCTACCGTAGGCACCATGAGCTGTGCCGTTCCACTCATGCCGATGGTACCGGTTTCAATAATCAATCCCGGAGATTGCAGGAGAAGGATGTAGGCGATGGCAGAAATTCCCAAAACGGACCATTTACCAATGCTAACCAGGGTGCGCTCCGGTGCTTTTGCGTTGATATATCTTCGGTGGTGGCTACGGATTTTCCTTTGGCAATGAAACCGATGGCCAATGGAA
>CALFUG010000030.1 GCA_937928455.1 uncultured Clostridia bacterium | reverse complement strand
TTTGGAAGGCAAAGGAGTTCCCAGTTTGATTGCGGTTTACCAGGACCAGTCCGGCAAAGCGAAGGATTATGCTTTGGCGTATGCGTCTGGAATTGGTGCAGGCCGTGCCGGCATCTTGGAAACTACTTTTAAAGAGGAAACAGAAACGGATTTATTTGGAGAACAAGCGGTTTTGTGCGGGGGAGTTACAGAACTGATGAAAGCAGGATTTGATACACTAGTGGAAGCAGGATATGCCCCGGAAATGGCTTACTTTGAATGTGTTCATGAAATGAAGTTGATTGTAGACCTAATTAATAGTGGTGGATTTGATATGATGCGGTATTCCGTTTCCAACACAGCAGAATACGGAGACTATAGAACCGGCACACGAATCATCACAGAAGACACTCGGGCAGAAATGAAAAAAGTTTTGCACGAGATACAAAACGGTACTTTTGCCACGGAATTTATCCAGGAGTTTAATGCTGGTGGACAGGCTAGATTCTTGGCCACCAGAACCAAAGAAGCGGAGCATCTCCTGTGTAAAGTGGGGAAGGAACTCCGTAGTATGATGAGTTGGTTGAAAAAGTAGGGGGCGAAAATGAAACGTAGTGATCAGGTAACAAAAGGCCTGGAGAGAGCGCCCATGAGGAGCTTGTTTTATGCCATGGGTTACACTAAGGAAGAATTGGAAAGGCCTTTGGTAGGAGTGATATCCGCACACAGCGAAATCGTACCGGGCCATGTACATTTGGATAAAATTGCCGATGCAGTGAAGGCCGGAATCCGAATGGCGGGAGGGACACCTATATTAATGCCAGCTATCGGTGTTTGCGACGGAATTGCTATGGGACATGCCGGAATGAAATACAGCCTGGCCAGTAGAGAGCTCATTGCCGACAGTGTGGAAACCATGGTAATGGCCCATTGTCTGGATGGTGTGGTTTTGGTTCCAAGTTGCGATAAAATTGTGCCGGGAATGGTGATGGCCGCGGTACGTATGAATGTGCCTGCTCTCATATGCTCCGGTGGACCGATGTTGGCTGGACTAGTGGATGGTGAAGAAGTCAGTTTGTCAAAGATTTTTGAAGCCGTAGGTGCTCGAAAGGCCAATCTAATCGACGATGAGAAGATGGAAGAATATGAGCAAGGAGTTTGCCCTGGGTGCGGTTCTTGTGCGGGGATGTATACCGCCAACAGTATGAATTGTTTGTGCGAGGCAATCGGCATTGCACTACCGGGAAATGGCACCATTCCTGCGGTACATAATGGAAGAATTCGTTTGGCAAAAGAAGCGGGAAAGGCCATTATGAATCTGATTCAAAAGGACATCAAGGCCAGGGACATTATTAACCACACTTCTTTGGAAAACGGACTGGCCTGCGACATGG
>CALFUG010000029.1 GCA_937928455.1 uncultured Clostridia bacterium | reverse complement strand
CTTTTCCCGCCAAGATAATTTCCATGCTTTTTTCATGGGTATATGCCTCCTTATAGACTCGTTTGGACCGGAGCGCATCGTACACATCGGCCAAAGACATGATTCGCGCCGCCAACGGAATGGATTCCCCCGCCTTTCCCTTTGGATATCCACTGCCATCCCAGCGTTCATGGTGATTCAGCGCAATTTCCATGCCCATTTTCACAAGAGCATTGTTGGGATATTGCTTTTCCATTTTTTCCAAGGTTTGGTATCCAATCTCCACATGAGACTTCATGATAACAAACTCTTCCTCCGTCAATTTCCCGGGTTTTAACAAGATATGATCCGGAATCCCTACTTTCCCGATATCATGTAAGGGGCTGGCCTTTTCAATGGTCGCTACAAAGGAATCCTCAATCAGATCTAGATAGAAACCTTTTTCTCCAGTCTTTTCTGCCAATAAGCGGCAAAATCCGGAAGTTCGTTCGATATGGTTTCCCGTTTCATCATCTCGTGACTCGGACAACTTAATCAACCCAAAAATGGTGGCCAATTGAGAATCGGTAATTTCTTTTACCTTTTCTTCCACCAAATCTTCTAAATGTTGGGTGTATTTCTCCAGCTCCAATTCAGTTTCTTTGATCAGGGTAATATCTTGAATAGTCCCATAATAACGAGCCAACTGGTTGTTCGAATCAAAAACCGGGTGATAATGCAAATGTACCCATTTCACTCTTCCATCGTCCATTCGAAGACGGTACTCGGCCTCCCAGGATTCCTTGAATAGAGAAAACTGATCGTATCGACTTTCTACCGCTATAACATCATCCGGATGAACTCGTGTGAAGAACAAAGTTTGATCCGGTGTCATGCTCAAATCCATTTCCAAAACCTGATACATAGAGTCGGACCAAGTTAGTTCTTTGGTTTTCCAATCCAAATCCCACCGCCCCAGTTTGGCAATTTTCTGAGCTTCTTCCAAGGATTCTCTATTTCTTTCTAGCCTTTTCGCGGTGGTTTCCAACTCTTTGGTGACTCTGGAATAATCGTAAATGAGCCGTGTCAGTAACTCTTTCTGAATATCATCATCCACCAAACGGGCGAAACTCTCTAAGGCATATTCTCGAATCCCACCATCCTCTTGATCTAAAACCTTATCATTCAGCAAATTTTCCAGCTGTATCCGCAGTTTGTTCATCTTCCATCCTCAGCCAAAACGTACTCAATACCAACCTCTCCAATCGCCTTGATATGATTCATTACCGTTTCTACATTCGTTTTTCCGACAATAATACTTCCGTGCTGTGGCGCAATCCGTTCAATGTCCATTTGCTCTAGCACGTCCAAGGTATGCTGTGCCGCCAAAGAGGATGTCATCACCCGTTGATGAAATGCTTTCATTCCCAGCATGGGACATTTCTTCAAACCCCGAACACAATGGTCCATGTCTTCACAATCTTTACACTCTGTCCCCAAGTCTAAAAAGAGGGACCAGTCCGTGTCGAAGCTCCCAAACAAATCCGATGAAAATAACGTCTTGGTATTCTCATCATAAGTCACAAAACTTCCCGGCTGATGACAAAATGGAGTAGCATGAAAAGTCAGTCTACGCCCGGTAGCAAAGTCGAAGTGTCCGTCTAAATTCCGAAAATCCAGCTTTGGGGTCTTGGCGGAGTAATAATGAATAAATATATTGTTTTCCACGTGGGAAATAATTTTTAATTCCGGATGGTTGATAATCGCCTCCAGCTGAGGCAGACTACTACATAAATCCGGATCATAATGCTGATATATTAACCGTTGTATCTGAGAAGGTTCCAGCCCCGTACGCAAGATTTTCAACATCACATTGCTGAAATCGTCTCGACTGCCCCCGTCTATCAAAACCGCTTCCTCCCCCTCTACAATCAGATAAGGGTTGCAATGAAGCCCTGCATTGGGGTCGGAATATCCGACCCAAAATATTCCTTCTGCAATGTTTACCGGTTCTTTGTC
>CALFUG010000028.1 GCA_937928455.1 uncultured Clostridia bacterium | reverse complement strand
TCCACTTCCCGGGCCCTTTTTCGGAGAATCGGATCCCCCTCGGTTACAATTTTTCGTAATGCCATATACTGCTCCTTTATATAAAACTGTAGGGATTAATATCAATAGAGACGGTCACATCGTTCTTTTTCTTTCCAAACTCTTCCCTCATAGTCTCCAACATCTCTCCATAAGCTTTCCGGCGCCCCTTCGGCGCTTTTAGGACCAACTGATAACGGTAAGCGGCACCCACTCGCTGAATGACAGACGGTGCAGCTGGGTATAGATTTTGTTCTTCCCCTTCCCCATACCCTTCTTTCAGGGCCATGGACAAAAATATTTCGGCCCTTTTGGCTTGAAGTCGGGCCTTTTCTTCATCTGTAGCCGCAAAAACCACCTGAATCAAATCTCCAAAGGGAGGATATCCCAAGGCTTTTCGCAGCGCAATTTCCTTTTCGTAAAACCCTCTATAATCTCCGGAAACCGCCATTCGAATGGCATAATGCTCCGGTGTATAGGATTGGATGACCACCTGTCCTCGTTCTTCCCCTCGCCCGGCCCTTCCGGCCGCCTGAGTGATTAACTGAAACGTTCTTTCGGAGGAGCGATAATCCGGTATGTTGAGAGACACGTCTGCAGAAACAATTCCAACCAGTCCCACACCTTGAAAATCCAGTCCTTTTGCCACAATCTGGGTGCCTATTAGTATTTGGGTCTTTCCGGACTGAAAGCTGGTTAAAATCTTTTCCATACTCCCCCGGCTTTTTATGGTATCTAAATCCAACCGGGCGATGGATGCCTGGGGGAATATTTCCCGGGCAACCTCCTCCACCTTTTCCGTGCCCACGCCAAAATACTTTAAATACTTGCTACTGCATTGGGGGCAACTCTTTGGGACCGTTTCTTTATAGCCGCAATAATGGCATACTCCCAGATTTTTTTGGCGATGGTATGTAAGTGAAATCCCACAAGTGGGGCATTTCATGATGTATCCACACTCTCTACAAGAAATGAAATTGGAATAGCCCCGCCGGTTTAAAAACAAGATGACTTGTTTGTTTTCTTTCAAACATTTTCCCGCCATTTCTTGCAATGCTCTGGAAAAAATGCTGCGATTTCCTTCTTTCAGTTCCTGCCTCATATCTACCACGGACATCTCCGGAAGAGGAACCTTGTTGTATCTTTCCTTCAAATCTAGTACAGCATAAACTCCCTGCTTGCCCCGGTACATGGTGGAAATAGACGGGGTGGCACTACCTAGCACCAAAACACCTCCATGGGCTTGAACTCTCTTAAACGCTACTTCTCCCGTATCATATTTTGGAGTCATGTCCGATTTATAGGTAGTCTCATGCTCCTCATCCAACACCACAAGACCCAACTTCTCCACAGGCGCAAAAGCAGCAGAACGAGCACCGATGACAATACGGGCTTCCCCGCTTCGAATCCGCATCCATTCCACATATCGTTGGCCCGGTGTTAACCGGCTATGTAGTACTGCAATTTTCTCCACACCAAACCGGGCAATAAAACGCCCAATGATTTGTTGGGTCAATGCAATCTCCGGCACCAGAAATATGGCCTGTTTCCCCTGCTCCAGACAGCACTGAATCAATTGCATATATACTTCGGTTTTCCCGCTTCCTGTCACACCATGAAGTAGGAAAGATGCTTGCTTCCCTTGTTGAAGGGAAGGCATCATTTCGCCCAAAGCCCTTTCCTGCTCGGTGGTTAAAGCATCTACCTCTGTTCCCTCCGCCCAGTCTTCTCCATAGGGCAATTGGACGGAAGAAAGCCGAGCCGGTTTATCCGGGGGCATAAATAGACGTAACGCATCGTTTTTACGACACAAGTATCTTCTGGCCATCCATAAGCAGGTATCCAACGATTCGGGGGGCAATGTGATTCCTTCCCACCCCCCGATACTTTTGATTTTGGTTATTTCCTGGTCTAATTCATTATATACCCGAAACACCACCGCAGTAACGGTTCGATTGCTTCGAGCAAAGGGAAGGGTCACTAAAGCGCCCACCTTGATGTTGGGATCCTCAAAATGATAAGTATAGTAATGGTCGGTGGGATCTCCGGTCTGGTCAATAATCACATCTGCATAGGGCATACTTTTCCTCCCGATTAATCCACCAAAACTGCCTTAATTACAGTAAAAATATATTGTTAGCCCGACATTCTTCCATCATGGAATCCGGCCATACGGATACTTGAACTTCTCCGATATGAGCTTTCCGTAAGAAAAACATACAAAGCCGACTTTGACCGATGCCCCCTCCGATGGAATAGGGTAGTTTCTTTTCCATAATGGCTCGATGAAAATCCATGGTACCCCGGTCTTCCGCGCCGGCAAGTTTTAATTGTCGCTCCATGGCCTCTTCATCCACGCGCACTCCCATGGAAGATATTTCAAAGGCCATTTCCAGCACTTCATTCCACAATAGAATATCCCCGTTCAAATTCCAGTCATCATAATCCGGAGCCCTCCCATCGTGGGGCTTTCCAGATTTCAACGCACCTCCAATATTCTTCACGAATACCGCACGATATTCTTTACAGATTTCATTTTCCCGCTCTTTGGGAGTCATGTCCGGATAACGGTCCTCCAACTCCTGACTGGTAATAAAGTGAATTTCGTTGGGCAACTCGGTCTGTATGTTTCGATACAATCGGTTCACGTAGTCCCCCAGGTTTTTTAATGCGTTGTAGATAATGGTTACGGTGCTTTCCAAATATTCTTGGGTTCGTTCTTCCTTCAACATCACCTTTTCCCAGTCCCACTGATCCACATAAATGGAGTGAAGATTATCCAGGTCCTCGTCTCTTCGAATGGCATTCATGTCCGTATAAATTCCATGACCGGGAGGAATTCCATACTTGCCCAATGCCATACGTTTCCATTTGGCAAGAGATTGGACAATCTCCACATTCTTTTCCTCCATATCTTTCAGACTAAAGGCCACCGTTCTTTCTATGCCGTTTAAATTATCATTCAATCCACTTTCTGGAATCACAAAAAGGGGAGCGGTTACACGTCGCAGGTTTAGCCCATATGCCAATTCCTGTTGAAAAAAATCTTTAATCTTCTTGATGGCACGTTGGGTTTCCATGGGATCTATGGGGGATCGATATCCCTCCGGTAACATTAATCGATTCATTTATCTGTCTCCTTTCCAGTATCGGTGTTGGAATATTCACAGCCGCAGTAATGTTGGCGATACAACCCGTATTCCTTAGACAACTCGATGCTTCTGGCATATCCGTTTTTCTTTTTGAAGTCCGTAGCCAGATACTCGATTCCACACTTTCTCCCGAAATACAATCCAATTTCGGTAATCACATCATAATCTTTATGAGGGCTGACGGTGAGGGTGGTGGCGAAGATGGGAAATCCTGCCCACCTGGCCATTTTGGCCGTTTTCTCCAGTCTCAAACGAAAACACTCCACACACCGTTGGCCTCCCTCCGGCTCATTATCGAAGCCCTGAGCTACTTCATAGAAATCCTCAGGGCAATATTCTCCTTCTATAAACTCCACTTGGTGAAAGGTCAAAACACCTTTTTCCGTTTCCAGTGCTTTCCGGCTTTGATTAAAGCCTTCGATGAATTTGATTTGAGAAGCCAATCGTCGTTGGTATTCCTCCTCCGGATCGATATTTGGATTGTAGAAATATACCGTTACATCGTACTCGCTCACCAATCGCTCAATCACCGAAGTACTGCAAGGACCGCAACAGCTATGCAAAAGTAGCCTGGGACGTTGTCTTTTCAACTCCAGCCCATCCTCTGCACTTTCAAAAAACCCTCGTTCTCTGCCAGTATTCCATTGCAGACTCCCCCAGGGAGCCAATCCTTTCATCTTCATCCTTTTCGTTCCTTCGCTTCACAAATTTCATTCACTTTCATAACAAAGTATTATATCATATCATTATGGATTTGAAAACGCAAAAGAAGCCCTTTATCATCGCTCCATTTGGAAAGGAATCCCCAAAATGAGCCAGTTTGGATACTTGCCCATCGGCACTTACTTAAAGAATAAGTTCGGAACCCGCGTCATCAAACTAGCCCTTGATGGGGGTTTCACATGCCCCAATCGAGATGGAACCAAAGGTGTGGGGGGCTGTGTTTTCTGTAGTGAAGGAGGTTCCGGAGAGCTAGCTTCTTCCTTGCCGGATATCCGACAGCAAATTGAAATGCGGGCCGAAAAGTGGCCCAACAGCAAGTATATTGCCTATTTTCAGTCCCATACCAACACCTATGATGCGATCTCTCGTTTGCGATATTTGTACGAAGAAGCCCTTCGCTTCCCTGATGTGGTGGGCCTAGCCATATCCACTCGGCCAGATTGCCTCTCGGATGAAGTGTTGGATCTTTTAGAGGAGTTCCATCAACGGACTTTCCTATGGGTAGAACTGGGCTTACAAACCATTCATCCGGAAACCGCGCAAAGTATGAACCTACAGTACACACTGGAAGATTTTAACCAGGCCATGGAGGCTCTTCAAAACAGAGGCATTCTCACGGTGGTCCACCTGATTCTGGGATTACCCGGAGAAGATAGAGAGATGATGGAAGCCTCCTTGGATTATGTTTGCTCCAAAAACCCATTTGGGCTGAAGCTCCACATGTTAAATATAATCAAAGGGTCGCCCATGGAAAAGCTCTACCCCGGATACCAACCTTTTTCTTGCTTGGAAGATTATGTGGAACTGGTGACTCATCTCTTAAAACGAATCCCGCCGGAAATCACCATTCATCGGCTAACGGGTGATGTGCCTCGTTCTCTTCTGATCTCTCCCCCATGGAGCTATCGAAAACGCACCATTCTCAATGAAATTCATGGCAAAATCCCGCAACGATTGCGTTGATACAAAACAATTGGCGAGGGAAACCCTCGCCAATATTTTTTAACTCCGGACTAAAATATCCCAACATTCCGCCGCCTGGCTCTGCTTCGTTACACAAATATTTCTTCCCGGTCCTCGAAGCGATCTTCATACTCTCTGGCCTCTTCTTCCCCGCGAAGCACCCGAAGGGCCCCTAATGCCAATGATTCCAGCTCATTTTCTCCCGGCATAATCAGTATCGGCGCCAGGAAAGATACTCTTTTCTGAATCATGTCTGTCAACATCTTGGAATGGGCCACCCCGCCGGTTAGTATGATATAGTCAATGGGACCGTCAATGGTGGGAGCCAACTCTCCGATTCCTTTGGCGATTTGATAGGCCTGGGCTTCATAGAGAATTTTTGCTTTTTCATCTCCCGCCTCTATCATTTCCTCGATTTTACGGCAATCATGGGTGCCAAGATAAGCCTTGAGTCCTCCATGGCCCCGAAGCTCTTTCAAAAGGTCCTTCTTGCTATAATTGCCGCTATAGCACATATCCACAATATATAAAAGGGGCACACTACCGGATCTCTCCGGGGAAAAAGGTCCCGCATCATCGGTAATCACATCCACGATTTTGCCGTAATTGTGGGCGCTCACGGAAACACCGCCCCCTATATGAGCAATGATGAAGTTCATATCTTCATACCGTTTCCCTTGGCTGGCCGCCGCTTTTCTACCCATAGCCTTGGTATTCAGCACATGGCAAAAGCTTTGCCGCACCACCGATGGGATTCCGGTTATCTTGGCCACCGGCCGCATTTCATCGGAGGAAACTGCATCGTAAATCATGGCTGGAATCTCATATGGTTTCGCCATCGCCGCCGCTAAAAGCGCACCCAGGTTGGATGCATGGGCAACGATGGGACCCTTGATGATTCGTTTCTTCATTTCTTCGTTGACCAAGTATGCCCCCGAATGAACGGGAGGTAATTGGCCGCCTCTCCCCACCACAGCAGAAAGCCGCGAGGCCTCAAATCCACGATCCTCCAATACTTGGTGAATCACTGCCAACCTCATATCAAACTGCTCCCGTAATCCCGTGGCCGCTGCCAATTGCTCATTGGTGTGATCCACTGTTTCTTGGAACATAAGATTTTCATTCTGATAAACGCCCAACTTGGTGGACGTGGAACCAGGGTTAATGGCAAGAATATAGTAATCCATCATAGATTCCTCCTATAGCGTATCCGGGCCCAATCTCCCATCGTTATAGTGTTTTCTACACAGAGACACATACATGTCGCTGCCACCTACCACGATTTGCTCTCCCTGTTTTACAAACTTTCCATCCACCACTCGAGCCACCATGGTTGCCTTTCGACCACACCAGCAAATGGTTTTAATCTCTTCGATTTTATCGGCATAAACCAACATATAATAGGAGCCTTCGAATAATTCATTTCGAAAATCATTTTTCAGACCATAGGCCAGTACCGGTACCTCCAAACTGTCTACGATTTCCACCAACTCCTGCACATGGTGTTTTCGCAAAAATTGACATTCATCCACTAGCACACAATCAATTTTCCCTTTGGCATTCTCCCGTAGGAACAAGTCCAATATATCCGTATCATGGTCTACTACCAGGGCTTCTCTCTGAATGCCGATTCGTGAGGTAATCAGACCTACCCCGTAACGATTGTCTACCCCCGGCATCAGAGTCAGCACATTTTTTCCCCGTTCCTCATAGTTGTATGCCACCTTGATCAATTCGATGGATTTTCCTGCATTCATGGTGGAATATCGATAATATAACTGGGCCATACTGAAATATCCTTTCCTGTCTATACTATGTTTATCTATTCTATGCTTATTTTTACAATACCGAGTACTGAACTCTCAGATATTCCTCAAAGGTGGTCTCTCCTTGATTGACCAAATCTCTGGCGCTTGCTTCCAAGGACTGGAATCCTTGGGTCTGTCTCAAGTATTCTGTAATATCGTCCATGGACTGATTTTCCAACATCATTTTCTTTACACCCGTATCCACCATGACGATTTCATGAATGCCCATACGACCCAAATACCCGGTATTATTACAAGTTTTACAGCCCACTCCATGATAGGTGGTGCCAATTCCCCGACTCTCCATCATAAGCGCTTCCGCTTCCGTAGGAATATACGCTTGTCGACACTCCTGACAAATTTTCCGCACCAATCTCTGGGCGATAATCCCCACCAAAGCACTGGATAAGAGGTATCGTTCCACTCCCATATCTTCCAAACGAACGATGGATGCCACCGCATCATTGGTATGCAAGGTAGAAAGCACCAAATGCCCGGTGATGGCCGCCCGAACCGATATGGCAGCCGTTTCCGAGTCTCGGGTTTCTCCCACCATGATGATATCCGGGTCTTGTCGTAACAGGGATCGAAGTCCGGAAGCAAAGGTGAGCCCCGCCGTAGGATTAATCTGAATCTGGTTAAGCCCATAAATGGTTCTCTCTACCGGGTCCTCAATGGTAGAAATGTTCACACTTCTTTCCAGAAGCCGCTCCATCATCATATACAAAGTGGTGGTTTTTCCAGAACCCGTGGGCCCGGTAACATAAATGATGCCATGGGGAGATTTCATCATCTCCTCCACCATGCGGTAATGATGGTCCTGCATGCCAAAGGAGTTCTGATTGGTAATCTCCGTGTTGGTATTCAAATACCGTATCACCACCTTTTCCCCAAAAACAGTAGGCGTGGTAGATACCCGGGCATTGATGACGATATCATCTAAGGTGACTTTGAAATGACCATCTTGGGGAATTCGTTTTTCCGCAATATCCAACCGGGACATGATTTTAATACGGGCCACTACGTTGGGATGAAGTGCCGGCGCCAAATCCGTATAATCCACTAAAATCCCATCGATACGCATTCGAATTCGCGTCTTTTTTTCATAGGGCTCGATATGAATATCACTACTATTGATGGTGTAACCTCGAACCAGCAAGCCATTGATTAACTTCACCACCATGGCTTCGTTCTCAGTTTCTTCCAGTTCTTCCTCCATCTCCGGTACCAGTTTGGAGACGCTTCGATTGGCTTGTAACACAAACTCCTTGGCACTATAGTCTGCGTAATTTACTTCAATGGCATTCTCGATTTTCTCCTTCTCCGCAATGGAGATGATGGGATATAACCCGGT
>CALFUG010000027.1 GCA_937928455.1 uncultured Clostridia bacterium | reverse complement strand
TTTGGTGCATATAGTGCCCTGCTTTACTTACTATTGGGGTTATTTGGGGTGCCGGTTTTTACAGAAGGTGGCGGCTTTGGGTACATTTTTAGGCCGACTTTCGGTTATATCATCGGGTTTTTCTTTGGCGCTTATGCCACTGGCAAAATTGCCTGGTCAGCAGCGTCAAATCATAAAGCTTCCTTCCAGAGGTTGCTGCTGGCGGTTGGCATCGGGGTTCTGATAATTTATATAATAGGCGCTGCATATTTTTATGTGATCTCAAACTATGTGATTCACATTCCGATTGGTGTTGGTGCATTATTTCTATATTGTTTTGCCATGGTCATTCCCGGGGATGCCATTACCGGAGTACTGGCGGCCATCTTGGCGAAACGCTTAATGCCGGTTATTGGAAAAGCGAGAGAGGGGCAAACGATATGAAAATGGTTATATTGGATGGATACACTACCAACCCGGGAGATTTGTCCTGGGATTCATTCCGGGAAGAAGGAAAGCTGGTTGTATATGATCGTTCCAGTAGAGAGGAAGCCATTCAGAGAATGTCAGATGCCGATGCGGTATGGGTGAATGGAGTGGCTTTGGATCGAAAGATGATACAGAAAGCGAAAAACCTGAAATATATCGGAATTCTGTGTACCGGGTACAACCATGTAGATTTAGAAAGCGCCCAAGAGCAGCAAATTGCAGTTACCAATGTGCCCTGTTATGCGGAGGATGCGGTTGCCCAGCATACTATTGCGCTTCTTCTTGAATTAACCAATCAAGTGGGATTTCACAATATGCGGGTACAGCAAGGGGCCTGGTCCGAGAATCCAGACGATTGTTTTTGGGAGAGGCCGTTATCTCTGTTAAATGGTAAGACTATGGGAATTGTGGGGTATGGGGCGATTGGGAAAAATGTGGCAAGGGTTGCGGAGGCTTTTGGAATGAAGGTTGTGCGATATCGGGAGAACCCAGAAGCTACTATTGGCGCAGATGTGGTGTCTCTTCATTGTCCATTGGGCGAAGACAACCAAAAGATGATAGATGCAGAATTTCTTTCAAAAATGAAAAAAGATGCCTTTCTCATCAATACCGCACGAGGTGGATTGATCGACGAAGACGCTTTGGCCGAAGCCTTAAAGAGTGGTAGAATAAGGGGAGCTGCCATCGACGTACTCACGGTGGAACCGCCAAAGAAAGAAGGAAACAACCCATTAATGGGTCTTCCTAATTGCATCATTACCCCTCATCATGCCTGGGTTCCTTTGGAAACTCGGGAGAAGCTTATTGCCGAAGCGCTAGAAAACTGGAAAGCCTATCTTCGAGGGCAGGAACGGAATCGATTGGTTTGATTGATTCCACAAATGCTTCCTTTGGGTTTGTTGAATATATAGTTGACGAAATCTTATGCTGCAGCCTTCCATCATTTTTGCTGAAAGGGTGAAAGGCCGTGCGATTTCATCACTACCGGTTTGGATGCCCTCTATCGGGTATGTGCTTATTATTGAGGGTTGGTGTTAAAAGCAATCGGTAATTTGGGTTAATAATTTGTAAATTTTTCTAAAACCAGGTTAGGGGAAAAGGTAAAAGGGGGATAGTGTAGAAGCCGGCAAGGAAAACAGTAGAAAAAGAGGCAATATTCATATATAATGGTCAAAGATAAAGGGGGCAGAAGCCCTTTTTGCAATGAGCGGGGTCATGACTTTTATAATCGGTGGATTTGTTCAAGGAGGTTATCCGTGAGTTCTCAAGAAAAGATGATGGAGTATATCGAAAAAACTCTCTATGAAAATAATATAGAGCAAAAGCACAGTATCAATGGATTGATGAAAAGCCAAATTGAGGCGTATTCCTTTGAAGAGCAATTCATGACTTTTCGATTCCCGCTGATGCCATGGCAAGCAAATAGAGCCGGATTCTTGCAGGGGGGATTGGTAGCAGTGGCTTTTGATATTACTGTGTCCGCCTTGGCTCGATTTTATACCAATACCCATTATATTCCGACTCTTAGTCTGGACATTAATTATCTGAAGCCCATTCTTTTGGAAGAGGAACTCCTTGTTACAGCAAGGGTAGTTTCTATGGGGAAACGAGTTTCCCATTATAGTCTGGAAGGAAGAAGCGCCAAAACGAACAAACTGGTAGCCAGTGGTTCAGCCATCTATTTGAAGGCAGAACCTATAGCAAAAAATCAAGAACAATCAGGGTCAGGAACATTAAGGCAGATATTAAATGACAGTGACAGAAGATAGAAGGGGCCACATTATGATGGATCACTATGGACGGGAAATAAGATATATGAGACTGTCCATTACGGATAAATGCAATTATCGTTGTCAATATTGTATGCCGGAAGAAGGCATTCCCGACGTGGGTCATGAAAGTATATTAAGATATGAAGAGTTGGAAACCATTGTTCAGGCAGCTACGGAGTTGGGCATACATAAATTCCGATTAACGGGCGGGGAACCTCTTGTCCGGAAAGGTGTGGTGGATTTTGTTAAGAGCTTACAAGAGATTCCCGGGGTGGAAGAACTAACAATGACTACCAACGGGGCTTTGCTGGGCGATTTGGCAGCACCTTTGAAAAAAGCAGGGCTGGACCGAGTGAATATCAGTTTGGATTCTTTACGACACAGCCGCTTTCGGGAAATTACCAGACTGGGGAATTTGGATGATGTGTTTGCAGGAATCAATGCGGCGACCGATGCCGGGTTAACTCCCATTAAGCTTAATGTGGTAATTATGAAAGGTATTAACGATGATGAAATCGTTGACTTTGTTCAATTGACGATGCAGCACCCCTTTGAGGTACGGTTTATTGAGTTGATGCCATTTTCCGGAAACGAACAACTTTCGGAGCAATATATGTCCAGAGAAGAAATGATGAAAAAACTTCCGGCATTGCGACCGGTGAATGTTTCACCGGAGGAATCAGGGGTGGCCGAGCTTTATACTTATCCGGGAGCCCGAGGGCGAATTGGTTTTATCAGTCCATTGAGCCACTGCTTTTGTGCGACTTGCAATAAAGTAAGAGTGACAGCAGATGGAAAGTTAAAGACCTGCCTTCACTCCAATCAGGAGCAGGATTTGAAGCAAGCATTAAGAGCAGGGGCAGATGATCCTATTCATCGAAAAAATATGGTGAGGAAGGCATTGGAAGAGGGGATTTTGTCCAAGGAAGAACGACATCACCTGGAACCGGGTAAAAAGTCCGTTGATCGGAACATGAACAAAATCGGAGGGTAACAATATGAAAGACCTGACACATATGGATTCTCAAGGACGGCCGAAAATGGTGGATGTGATCCAAAAGAAAGACACCCAGCGAACCGCGGTGGCCAAGGGCACCGTTTATATGCAACCAGAGACTCTGGAACGAATTCTGAAAGGCACGTTAAAAAAAGGCGATGTGCTTTCCGTCGCTCAGACGGCGGGAATTATGGCTGTAAAAAAGACATGGGAAGCCATACCTATGTGTCACAATATCCCCATTTCAGGAGTGGAAATGGATATGATACCAGACACGGAATCTTCAGCCATTCATATTTCTGTCAAGGCTGTTACCTATGGCAAGACAGGAATTGAGATGGAAGCGCTTCATGGAGTGGCAGTAGCGGCTTTAACCATTTATGACATGTGTAAGGCCATTGATCGAGGCATGCGAATCACAGATGTTCGACTGGTGGAAAAAACCGGAGGAAAATCCGGGGAATTCAAGGGAGAATAATCTTAAAAAATAGGGTTTACAAAAGACGTTGGATTATGGTATCGTTTCACAATATACATAATATATTAATGGGAATAAGGCCTGACGATCTGAATAGAAGATTCGTGGGAGAAGGTACGCTTCGAAGGTAAGGAGGAGAGGGATCAATGGCAAAAGTGAAAATCACAGAAACTGGTTTGCGAGATGGGCATCAAAGCCTAATTGCAACTAGAATGAGGACCGAAGAGATGGTTCCCATTTTGGAGACCATGGACAATGTAGGATATCATGCGTTGGAGATGTGGGGAGGAGCCACTTTCGATGCATGTTTACGATTTTTAGATGAAGACCCTTGGGATCGTCTGCGGACTTTTCGAAAAATTATCAAGAAAACAAATCTTCAAATGTTGCTTCGGGGGCAGAATCTACTGGGCTACAAACACTATGCGGATGATGTGGTGGATGAGTTTGTCAACAAGGCCATTTCCAATGGAATCGATATCATTCGAATCTTTGATGCACTCAATGATACACGCAACCTGGAAGCGGCTATCCGAGCCACCAAAAAGTATGGAGGGAAGGCACAAGGTGCTATTTCCTATACCATAAGTCCGGTGCATACCAATGAAGTGTTCATTCAACTGGCCAAGGAAATCGAAAGTATGGGTGCAGACTCCATCTGCATAAAAGACATGGCGGGATTGCTGGATCCGTTTAATACGTACCAGTTGGTGAAGGATATTAAGAGTGCCATTAAAATACCCTTGGAGTTGCATACCCATGCCACCAGTGGATTGGGCAGTATGACTTATCTCAAAGGGGCAGAAGCTGGTGTGGATATTATAGATACTGCCATATCTCCCTTTGGAGAAGGTACTTCTCAACCTTCCACAGAGCCGATGGTGGCCACTTTCAGAGGAACGGAGTACGATACCGGCATGGATATGGACCTGTTGGATCAGGTGGCAGAATACTTCAAACCCATTCGAGACCGATACATTGAATCGGGCTTAATGGATCCCAAATTGATGGGCGTGGACATTAATACCTTGATGTACCAAATCCCGGGAGGGATGTTATCCAATTTGGTAAGCCAATTAAAGCAAGCCAATTCCATGAATAAGTTTGATGAAGTATTGAAGGAAGTCCCCAGAGTGAGAGAGGATTTGGGATATCCGCCTCTGGTAACACCCACCAGTCAAATCGTTGGCACACAAGCCGTTTTGAATATTGTCACTGGGGAAAGATACAAAATGGTACCCAACGAGGTAAAAATGTTGGTGAAAGGTATGTACGGAAAGACCACTGTTCCCATCAAAGAGGAAATTGTGAAGAAGATTATCGGAGATGAGGAGCAAATTACGGTTCGGCCTGCAGATTTAATTAAGCCGGAATTAGCGGAAATCAAAAAGCAAGCGGCTCCGTGGATGATTCAGGAAGAAGATGTGCTAACCCAAGCCTTGTTCCCTGGCCCGGCTCAGGAATTTTTCAAGAAAAGAGAAGGACGGTTGTTGGAACTGGATTCCAGCATGATCAATCATGAAGACAAGGTGTATCCCGTATAAAAAAGAAAAAGTGCCGAATGTAGTGTAACACTACAAAAGGCACTTTTTTATTGTAGCCAGTGAGAGACCGAATATCCTTCATACCACGTTCGCATTCCTTAATCCATTTGTGTCAGTTGAATTAACACCTCCATTTTATGGTACAGGCTTCGTTCCATCAGTTGATAGAAGGGTTGAATATCTTCGTTTTGAAAGTACTTTGCCAAGGAGTTGTTGTATTCTGTTTCGCTGAGACTGATAGAGAAAGGGGGATACCCCTCCTTCATAAGGAGATAATAAAAGAGAAAACGGGCCATGGCCTCATTGTAATATTCAAAAGGATATATTTCAACGAATCGATGGTGCAAAAGACAAGCTTTGCGAATGGGATTGGTTTCTTCCTGATCCGTGGCCAACCAATGGAAGAGAATACCCATTTGCTCGGGAATTTCCTGTGGATGGGGGGGATTGTAAGATAGGGGAATCAATATAGGGTTCCCCTTTCGATAGTGATGGGTTTCCAGTCCGGTCAAGAGATTGTATAGCTGAAAAATAAGGCCTTCATTTAATTGATAATCCAAAGAAATGTACTCTTTGGATTTTTGTATCGCTTTAAGATAGCGGTGAATCAGGGCATGCTCTTCCAAGGTCGCATTCATGGTCACTGTTCCACCCAGAATGCCTTGGACTTGGGGAAGAGTAAGGGTGCTTCCATCCAGTCGAAGAGAAGAAGAAATCCAATCGGAAAGGTTCATTTCCTGAATCATGGATTTTACAGCGGGTTGATAGGGCTCTCGGCGTTCCAAAATCAATTTTTTCTTTTTGATTTCCCGATAAAGTGACATCTCTTCCATAGACTTTTCCACCCCCTTCCTATGGCTTGATTCTACCACAATCTCTTATCCTGTGCTATAATATACTATCTTAGAATGTAGAAGATAGCGCTATAATCATGGAATACAGAAAGGATAATGGGCTCGATGGATACCATGACCTATCTCAATGAATTATTGATAAGAGGCAACAGTCTTACGGTATGGGAAGTGTTCATACGGTTGGTATTATGCGTTTTAGTGGGTGGTGTGATTGGATTAGAAAGAGGAACCCATGGGCATACTGCAGGATTTCGAACCCACATATTGGTTTGTGTAGGGGCGGCTTTGGCTATGATGACCAACCAATACATCGTTTTGTATCTGGGTGTGGGAAGTGATATGGCCCGTTTGGGGGCACAAGTGATTACCGGGGTAGGCTTTCTCGGTGTTGGCACCATTATTGTAACAGGAAGACATCGAATTAAGGGGTTGACTACCGCGGCCGGTTTATGGGCTTCCGCTTGTTTAGGACTGGCCATTGGAATTGGCTTTTATTTCGGCGCCGTTTTAGCGGCCATATTAATCTTTATGGCGTTGGCTATTCTTCCAAGGATGGAAGGATATTTCTATGAAAAATCTAGGATTATCGATCTTTATGCAGAAATCTATTCGGCTGGTGCGTTGAAAGGGTTCAAGAACCATGCAATGGAAGCAGGGATTTCTGTTTGTAATGTACATTTAAGCCATGATGCCCCGATGACTGCCAATGCGGTAAGCCTTTATTTTACTGTCCGAATACCCAAAGGCATGAAAAAAAGTGACATGATGAATATGTTAGAAGCGCAAGACTTTGTTTATTTTGTGGAAGAAGTATAGGGGAACAATGGATTCATGATAAACCAAGTGAGACTTTTGGAGGTATTAAACCCTCACCAAATCATGCCGAATGCCCTCATGAAGGAGTACACCTCTTTTCGGGTAGGCGGCCCCTGTCGGTACCTATTAGTGCCGGAGAATGTGGAACAGTTGGCGACGGTGCTGACCTTGCTGACAAAAGAAGGGGAGCCTTTTTTGATTTTAGGATCAGGTACGGATTTATTGGTAAAGGACGGCGGGTATCCGGGTACTGTGATTAAAATGGGAGGAGAGTTCCTGAATATGGAGGTAGAGGAAACCCGAGTTGTGGCGGGTGCAGCAGCATCTTTACGTGCTGTGGCAGAATTTGCTGCCGAGCACAGCTTAACCGGATTGGAATTTGCACATGGGATTCCGGGGTCGGTTGGCGGGGGCGCCTTTATGAATGCCGGGGCCTATGACGGGGAAATGAAGCAGGTGATGAATCGGGTTCACACCCTGTCACGAGACGGGAAAACCAAAAGGGTATATGAAAGAGAAGAAATGGAGCTTTCTTACAGAAGCAGTGTGTTTCAACGGTGCGGGGATATTATTACCCGGGTTGAATATACACTGAACAATGGGATTAAAGAAGATATTGACAGCAAAATGGCGGAATTGATGGCATTAAGACGCAGCAAACAGCCACTGGATTTGCCCAGTGCCGGCAGTTTTTTCAAGAGGCCTCCCGGATACTTTGCTGGAAAGCTAATCCAGGATGCAGGGTTGCAAGGGCTATCTGTAGGAGGCGCCAGAGTATCTCCTCTTCATGCCGGGTTTATCGTCAATGAAAATCAGGCCACGGCAGAGGACATTATTACGTTAATGCATTTAATCCAATTCACTGTGAAGGATCAGTTTGGGGTGGATTTGGAACCGGAAGTACAAATTATAGGAGAGTGACTATGGAATATCGAATGATTTGGGATTACCATTCCCATACCACCTATTCTCATGGAAAGGGATCCGTTGAGGACAATATTGTAGAAGGGGTTCGTAAAGGGTTGCAGGAGGTGGCCATTTCCGAGCATGGACCGGGACATCTGACATATGGTGTGCGGATGAAGAAAATGGCAGAGATTAAAGAACAAATTGAAAAGTTACAGTCTCTTTATCCGGAAATCAAAATTCGTTTTGGGGTGGAGGCCAATATCACCACGAAAGGAAACTTCCTAGACGTAAAGCCGGAAGAAATGGAATTTTTCGATTTTGTGATGGCCGGATATCATTATGGGATAATGGGAGCCTTTTCGGCTGAAAACTTTGCGGCGGCCAAGATGAAAAGAGATCAGAATCGCTCTATGGAAGGGGCCAAAACCAGAAGCTTGTTGGTTCGAAACACGGAAATGGTGATTCGGGCACTTTATAGCAACAATATATTTATGTTGACGCATCCCGGAGATAAAGGGCCATTTGATATATTGGCGCTGGCCAAAGCTTGCGAAGAAACGGACACTTTAATGGAGATTAGCAATTGGCATCCTCATTTAGATGTGGAAGACATTCGAGTAGCCGGCAAAACAGGCGTGAAATTTGCAATTAGCAGCGATGCCCACAGCCCCAAACGTATTGGGGGGTTTACCAAAGGCCTTCAGCGTGCATTAGATGCGGGGCTGGATGTGGAAAGAATTGTGAATATCGAGAAGGTATAGGGGAATGTAGGGGGACTTTATGTCGTTTTCCACAGATATTAAGGAGGAACTGGCTCATATTAGCCTAGACAAGAAATGCTGTATGCTGGCAGAAATTGCCGGTTTTGTTCGGGTATGTGGAAGTGTTCGGATTCGAAGTGGGAAAATGACACCCATCATTGTTTTGGACAATTTGGAGGTAGCGGCTCACTTTCAAGAAATTTTTCGGGAATACTACGGTGTGGCCATGGAGATGGAGATTACACCCGGCACCTCTTTGCGGAAGGGGAATCTTTATCAGATGGAAGTGGTAGATCCGGAAGGGCAAATGGGCGAGAAAATCTTGAGAGAAACCGGAATCCTCATGGTAAGAGAGGGATTCGATACCTTGACCGACGGAATCTATGAGGGATTGGTGAAAACCAAATGCTGCAAAAAATCGTATTTACGAGGTGCCTTCCTGGGAGCGGGGACGGTAAGCAATCCGGAAAAAGGGTATCATTTGGAGTTTGTGCTTAATACGGAAGTTTTGGCCAGAGACCTGGTAAAATTAATTAATAGTTTTGTGGACCTTCATGCCAAGGTGACCCAAAGAAAGAATCGATGGGTGGTTTATGTGAAGGAATCCGAGCAAATCATTGATATTTTGAACATTGTAGGAGCTCATGGGCATTTGTTAAAGTATGAAGAGATTCGTTTGGCGCGAGATTTGAGAAATTCCGCCAATCGACTGAAAAACTGTGACGATGCCAATACGGATAAAATCGTCAATACTGCACAGAGACAACTTCAGGCAATACGGATAATCGAGGAAAAGAGGGGACTTTCTTTTTTGCCGGAGAAATTACATGAAATGGCCCTATTGAGAAAAGAGTATCCGGAGGTGGGATTGGCGGAATTGGGAGAGCGAATGGAACCGCCTCTCAAGAAGTCCGGCGTCAATCACCGACTAAAAAAGATTGAGGAAATTGCGGCCCAGATCCGGGAGAAGGCCAAATGATAAAAGTCATTTGGGTCATGGTAGGTGGTGCTGTGGGCTCAGTGCTTCGAATTATCATAAGAGATTGGAGCGCTGCCATTCCAGGAGATTTCCCTTGGGGTACCTTTGGGGTAAATATCCTAGGAGCTTTTCTATTAGGCTTTTTTGTGACTATCACCGTTGAAGTAACCAGGATTCGTTCTCATTATCGTGCTGGGATTGCGG
>CALFUG010000026.1 GCA_937928455.1 uncultured Clostridia bacterium | reverse complement strand
TAATATTTTCCCGTGGATTCCACCCACTCTTCGCCGCCTTCTCTTGAAATATGATAGTTTTGACAGAAAGGGCAGGTCAGGTTGCAACCATAGCTCCCCACGGAGAGCACATAGGAGCCGGGATGGTATTCTCTCAGGGGTTTTTTCTCAATGGGGTCCAGCATAATAGCGGAAATTCGTCCATAATTTGTGGATGTAATCTGCCCTTCTAAATTGCTTCGGGCACCACAGCTTCCCGTTTGTCCCTCCGCCAGAACGCATTCCCTGGGGCACAAGGTGCATTTCGTTTTCATTGGTGTCTCTCCACGGTAAATCGTTCCATAGTATAACTTTCTTCCGGAGATATGCCCCCTTTTCGAAGGGCAATGGAGACTTGCTGTTCCGGAGTATTAACCCCTTCGATGTGGGGAAGAAGGAGTCCCTTTCGGTGACCTTTTTGCACCACTACTCCGTACTTCTCCGGATCCAGCTCTTCCATGGATTGGATGGCTTCTCGAGGTCCCAGTACATCCACGCTATATTCCAGCATCTCCAGCTCTTCCTCCTCTACCGGGTCAAACCGAGGGTCATCCAGTCCTGCACTAACGGCATTGTGAAGAATTTCCTCTCCCAAACAGCGCCGGGCACCGAAGGTGGTTCCAATACAGCCACGAAGATCTCCAAACTTCTTCAGGGTGACAAAGACACCGCCCTTTTCTTTTCGTAAGGCCTCCGGCAAAGTGCTCTGGTCCACTTCCTCCCAGGTCAGAGGGGTTCCTTCCCGAACGGTTTTTTCCAAGGATTGACGGGCTAACGCGATATATGGGTCTTCTTCTGTCCGCAATTCTTTAATTCGCTGTTCTTCATCCTGACGAAAGGCACGGCCAAATCGCCTTTTTTCTGATTCCTCCCCCGGCAAGAAACGAGCCACCATATAACCCACACCAAAAGGACCTTCGTATGAAAGAACCGAAGACTTCACTTCCCGGCCATCCAAGGTTCCTGCCAAGGTGACCAGAGATCGATATCCACACTCTCCGGCCTCTTCACATAGGTCCGATTTCATGCGAAGCAAGGTGAGAAAATCCGCCTTCTCACAAACACTGCGAATGGTTTCATCAAACACCGGGCCTTCTGGTGCATAACCATAAGGGCCTTCTTCCGCTAGCCGGTGAGACATGTCTCCACTGGCAATATACACTATAGACTTCCCCAGTTCCGAGGCGGCTTCCACTACCAGCTGACCCAATCGATAATGGTGCAGCACCGACAATCCGGACATGCCCATCCGCACCACTTTGCAGGAAGTGGTTTCTTCCATAATTATGACCAGAGGAACCAGTATACCGTGATCCAGGGCGGGATCCTTCTCTCCTTCGGTGCCAACCGGAATTCCGTGCGCAAATCCTTTTTGAGAAATCTCTTTCACCAGCGCTTGATCGTATTCCACTTTAATTTTCTCTCTGCTTCCTCCAAAAGACGAAAAATCACCGGACCCATGACTCCCCGGTGACAGATGAAAATAGTCGGAATACATTACCGTATGGGGAGACATAATAACCAAAGTGTCCGGGTTTAATTCTTTGATTTCCCGGGCCACCTGTTCATATGCCTTCCTTGTGGCTTCAATTTGTCGCTCCCGACCTCGTCCGACCTGTTGGTGAATCAATGGTGGATGCGGCACTAGATAGGCTGCCTTCAGCGTCATTTCTTACACCTCCCTGGCGATGCAACCTCCTTCAACAATGGCATGATAGGCCAAAATTTCCAGAGGGTCTACAAACACTTCCTGGATATCTCGAATGCGATGAGACACGGTAGAAAGCTCGGTGCACCCCAGCAGAAAAAGAGTGGCACCCTGTTGTTTCAATTCCTTCACCGCTTCTTCGATTCCGGCAAGGGTCATGTCCAGACGTCCAGATTTTACGCCTTCATATATGAAGGCCATCACATCTTTCTGATGTTCTTTAGGGGTCAACACCGAAATGTGCTCGGTTTCAAAATATTTATGATATGCTCCGGATTCCACCGTTCCATCGGTGGCCAATAGCCCTACTTTTTCTCCCGGGTATTTCTTTGCTACATGCTTTACCGTTTCTTCCATCATATTGATGAAAGGGATTTTCGTGGTGGCTTTGATTTCTTCAATAATATGGTGAGCGGTATTACAGGGCATAATCAAAAAATCGCATCCCGCCGCTTCTAATCTTCGAATAGATTTCACAATCTCCGGCAAGGGGGAAGGTCCTCCATGGAGAATGTATTCGGTACGATCCGGAATCCAAGGGTTGCTATCAATGATTACATGAACATGGTCCTGGTCTTTTTCCGCCACGGTACCTTCAATCATTTTACGATATAGGTCTGCCGTAGCCAAAGGGCCCATACCACCGATA
>CALFUG010000025.1 GCA_937928455.1 uncultured Clostridia bacterium | reverse complement strand
ATTTTCTGTATTGTACTTCCTGTTTTTTGGAAAACGAAGATATTGAAAAAGCCATTTTGTTGGTTTTTCAAAGGTTGGCCCAGCATTACTATGCGGATAGAGTCTTTTTTGTGGAGGTTCAAGAAAACCCCTATCGGGCCATTTCCAATTATGGATGGGGCCATGGAGAATCTGAATTGAGCCGGGATTTCCATTTGGAAGATGAAACGGTAACTCATCCTATTTTTGAAAATGCACTCCTTCGAAAAGAAGCCATTGTCATTCCGGATGTGGAGAAGGTTTTTCCGGTGGATTCTATCGTCTATAGGGATTTAAAGAAACGTGGAATTCAAAGCATGATGGCGGTTCCCTGTCATATTGACCGGAAATTCGTGGGATTTCTGGGAGTGGTGAATGCCCTCTCTTATGAGAAGGATTTTCGGCTGTTGGCCAATGTGGGATACATTATCGGTGCAGAAATATCTCGTTCCCGTATGGTGCAACGGGAAGATCATTGTGAAAGATACGATGAGCTGACCGGATTCTTCAATCGAAAGGCCTATCTGGAAATAGTAGACCAACTGAATCCGGATGTGTTGTCTTCATTAGGGGTCGTAACCGTGGACTTGAATGGAGAGGTGGATTTAAATACACCGCAAGGAGTTCGCCAATGGAATGATCTGGTGGGAGAAGTTGGAGAAAAGCTGAAGGAGCTGATTTACGACGGAGTGGGATTTCGGGTTACGGACAGAGAGTTTGTTATACTTTATATGGACTTGGAAAGCGATTCTTTTGTATCTATCGGCCGAAGGATTCAAACCGAGCTTCGTGCTGCCTTCCCTGGTTCTACATCCAGTGGGTACTGTTGGTCCAGTGAGGACATCGATGTGGATCGATTGTTGATTCACAGTGCAGAGTTAAAACGGGCCGACCATTTGAAATACCGGGAGAATACGCTTCAGCAGGTGGGGAAACACCACGATGAAACCCTTCGAAAGCTACTGACGGATATCAAGACGGGCCAATATATGATTTTCTTTCAACCCATTATGGAAGCCACCACAGAAGAAATGCGATGTGCAGAAGCTCTTTTAAGAGGGGTGGATGCACAAGGGAACCTCATATTGCCGAGAAAATTTGTGCCAAATTACGAGGCCTTAGGGTTGATTCGTTATCTGGACATGTTTGTATTGGAAGAAACTTGTAAAACTATGCGTCAATGGAGAGAGGAAAAACTCCCCATGGTTCCCGTGTCGGTGAACCTTTCCAGAGAAACCATTTTAGTGCCGGACATTCTGCCGAAAATGATAGAAATCAGTAATCGATACCGGATTCCCCGGAAAATGATTCAGATTGAGGTGACGGAAAGAGTGGGAGACATCGAGGAGTCCACCATCGCCAGGGTGGCCAATGCCATCAAGGAGAGCGGGTTTTCTCTGGCCATTGACGATTTCGGGTCGGAGTACTCCAACTTGTCAGTGGTCAGCCGGCTGGAGTTGGATGCTTTGAAAATAGATAGGGGGCTTATTGCACAGATGGAGGGAAATCAGGGAGCGGAAATTGTGGTTCGCACCATCCTATCATTATGTGAGGAGATGGGTCTGGTTTCGGTGGCGGAGGGAGTGGAAACCCTACATCAGAAGGAAATGTTGGTTTCGCTCGGATGTGACTATTTCCAAGGATTCCTTTTCAGTAAGGCGCTCCCGGTGAAGGAGTTTACCTACCGGTACTTGGAACCGAAAAGGAAAGAGGAGGAAAATGATATAGAGCAGTAAT
>CALFUG010000024.1 GCA_937928455.1 uncultured Clostridia bacterium | reverse complement strand
CACTACATCTCCAATAGCATACTACCACACCCGGGGAAGAGTTTCAAGGGAACCCGGGAATATGTTGTTAAATTATTACCAATATAATGGAGATAACTCGAAAATATTGGAGAACGAAAGAGATAGAAGAATTGTAGAGCAAGATAGTTAATTTTGGGGAGCAAATATATAATATTTGTCTGGAAATCTCCGAAAATAGTAGTGGAAATTTTGGTGAATTGGGGTATAATAATGGGGCGTGCTACTGTGGCTCAATGGTAGAGCAGCACATTCGTAACGTGCAGGTTGAGGGTTCGATTCCCTCCAGTAGCTCCAATAAAGAGGACTTCCATTGCTTGCAATGGAAGTCCTCTTTTTCAGGGAACGCTCGGCAAAGGGGCAATACCTGTTTTTTAGGAGGGAAAGGGAGCCCACAAGTCCGCAGCCAAAAATATTGGTAATTGTTACAAAAAACATTGACAAATATAGGACGATATTGTATGATTAGACAAATTTAAGAGATAAATGCAACGACCGGAAACAAGTAAGTTCTGATTTCTGCCTTTCAGAGAGCGATTGGGTGGTGAAAAATCGCAGGCAGACAGAGACCGAATACATTCCGAGAGCAGCGCACCCAACGGTGGATTTCCACCAAGTAGGCTGCGACGGGTTCGCCCGTTAACGCGATAGAGTATAAGCAACAGGATTGACGTACTCGATGAGGTCCCTTTTCGTGAGAGGGGGATGAACTGAGGTGGTACCACGGGAAACTCCCGTCCTCTGAGTGAAATCAGAGGACGGTTTTTTTATGAGGAGGGTGAGAACATGGTAATCAAAATTCTGATGTTGGTTGTGTTTTTTGGCATTATGGTGGCGGTGGGCATATATTGCAGAAAACATGCCACGGATGTCAACGGATTTGTGTTAGGGGGACGATCCGTAGGACCCTGGCTATCTGCATTTGCCTATGGTACTTCCTATTTTTCTGCCGTTATTTTCATCGGGTATGCGGGACAGTTCGGATGGAAGTTTGGCTTGGCATCTACTTGGATTGGCATTGGAAATGCGTTGGTAGGGTCTTTGCTGGCATGGACCATCTTGGGACGAAGAACGCGATTGATGACTCATCATTTGGATAGTGCCACCATGCCGGAATTCTTTGGTAAAAGATATGACAGTAAAAAGTTAAAGGTGATGTCTTCTGCAATTATATTTATTTTCCTCATACCATATACGGCATCGTTGTTTAATGGACTTTCCCGACTATTTGGAATGGCGTTTCATATTGATTACACCGTATGTATCATTGGAATGGCCATATTGACCGGGGTGTATGTGGTGGTTGGCGGGTACATGGCCACCGCCGTCAATGATTTCATTCAAGGCTGTATTATGTTAGTGGGCATCGTTTTGGTGATTGGTGCTGTGCTCAAGGAAAATGGTGGATTTTTAGCTTCTGTAGATGGTTTGGCTCGAATTACAGATTCTGCTGTTACAGAAACCCCGGGTGTGTTTGCTTCGTTTTTCGGACCGGATCCTTTTTCGCTGTTAGCGGTATTCATTTTGACATCCTTAGGTACATGGGGACTACCTCAGATGGTACAAAAATTTTATGCCATTAAGAGTGAAGCCTCCATCGACAAGGGCACCGTAATTTCTACCATATTTGCCTTAATTGTGGCCGGTGGCTGTTATTTCCTGGGAGGTTTTGGCCGAATGTTTTCGGATCGGATTGATCTGGCAGCCGAGGGATATGATTCCATTATTCCTAAGATGTTGGAATCTCTGCCGGAAATACTGATTGCGGTAGTGGTCATTTTGGTTTTATCTGCCTCCATGTCTACTCTTTCGGCATTGGTGTTGGCTTCTAGCTCCACTTTGACATTGGACTTCCTAAAGGATAATTTCATCAAAAATATGACGCAGAAGAGTCAGGTAATGACCATGAGATGGCTCATCGTCTTATTCATCGTCATCTCTTCTGTGATTGCGATTGTACAGTATAAAAGTACCGTGACATTTATTGCCCAGCTCATGGGAATTTCCTGGGGAGCTCTCGCGGGAGCATTTCTGGCACCCTTTTTATATGGCCTCTACTGGAAAGGTGTCACCCGAATTTCTGTGTTGGTAAACTTTATTTTTGGAACGGGTTTGATGATTATGAACTTATTGTTTCGTAGTGCCTTCCCCATATGGCTACAATCTCCCATCAACTGTGGGGCTTTCGCTATGTTGGCCGGGCTGATCATTGTTCCGACAATCAGCCTACTGACGCCAAAGTTTTCTCGAGAACATACCGACCGTATGTTTGCATGTTATGAGGAAAAAGTGGTGGTTTCCGTGAAGCAGGCTTTGGGGGAATAAAACGTAACGTAATAGGGCACCAACAGAGAAAACCCCGTCTGTTGGTGCCTTTTTATTGGTCTGCCAAAGGACTTTATGATATAATGTATCCAATTGTAGCCCAACAGGAAGTTCTGTGATGGACAGGCACAATACCCAAGGAGGTATGCGCAAAAAGAATGAATAAAAAGAAATATATGAAGGAGCTATACCCGGTTCAGGAGATTCGGGACTTAAAAGATTTACTGGATTCCAGTGCGATTCGTTTTTCCCATGATACTGCCTATCTGGTGAAGGACGTTCCGGGGGGCACGTATCAATCCATCCCATTTTGGCAGGTGAAACAGGATGTAGATTCTTTGGGTACGGAACTGATAGAGATGGGCTTGAAATCCAAAAAAATTGCAGTGGTGGGAGAGAACAGCTATCCCTGGGTGGTGACATATTTGGCCACGGTAAACGGAACGGGAGTTGTGGTTCCCATTGACAAGGAGCTTCCGGAAAAGGAAATGCTCCACTTGCTGGAACGTGCTGACGTATCCTGTGTGGTTTTTGACGGAAAACATCGCGATGTGATGAATGTCATTCGTCACGAGGTGGATTTCGTGGAACACTGGGTTGATATGAATCTTGAGCCGCAGGAAGATTCCCAAGAGATTCGAAGCTGGGAAGCGATTCGGGCAGAGGGAAAGGCAAAGCTTTCTTCTGGTAATTCAGAGTTTGTAGAGGCGGAAATCGATCCGGATGCGCTGTGTTCCCTTCTATTTACTTCCGGTACAACTGGTATGGCAAAGGGAGTCATGTTAAGCCATCGAAACATTGCAGCCAATGTATATAGTATGTCCCAATATGTTCAAATCAAGAAACCGGGGATTGGCCTTTCTGTTTTACCCATGCACCATAGCTATGAAATGACCTGTCATATTATGACGGCATTATATCAAGGAGTTACGGTAGCCATTTGTGAAGGGCTTAAGCATATCGCCAAGAACATGGTGGAAGCAAAAGCCACGGTAATGCTAGGAGTTCCCCTGGTATTTGAAGCCACTTATAAAAAAATCATGAAGCAAGCCGCGGCATCCGGAAAAGACAAAACGCTTCATAAAGCGATGGAAATTTCCAAAAGGCTACACTTGTATAATCGAGGGGACGCCGCGAAAAAGATGTTCGGGGATGTTCATAAGGCCACGGGAGGTCATATAGACTTATTTATTGCAGGTGGAGCTGCCATAAATCCCAGTGTAATTGAAGATTTTCAAGCCATGGGATTTCCTATGATTCAAGGGTATGGTATGACGGAGAATGCACCTATTATAGCTGTGAATAAGGACCGTTTCAGTAAGCCGGATTCCGTGGGATTTCCCCTTCCGGGAACGGAAGTAAGAATTCATGAGCCGGACGAAAACGGAGTGGGAGAGGTGATATGCCAGGGACCTAGTGTGATGCTGGGGTACTATGAAAACCCAGAAGAAACGGCTCGGGTTATTCGAGACGGGTGGTTGTTCACCGGGGATTACGGGTATTTTGATGAAGATGGAATGCTATATATATCCGGGAGAAAAAAGAGTGTTATTGTGACGAAAAATGGTAAAAATATATTTCCCGAAGAGGTGGAGTTTTATTTGACAGAAAGTGAATATATAGAGGAGGCCCTGGTCTATGGAGATGAAGATGAGGATGGCGATGTGATTGTTAAGGCCATTATCTATCCAAACTTCGAAATGGTGAACAGTGAAGAAGGAGAATTGGAAAACGAAGAACTGAAGCGTTTCTTGAAAGGAGTGATTGACACCATTAATGAGCAGATGCCACTATATAAGAGAGTTCGACGTTTTGGGGTTCGGAGAAAAGAGTTTGAAAAAACCACAACACGGAAAGTGAAGAGATTCACACCGGAAAATTTTGAGTCGGATTGTTAGAAACACAGGAGGAGTAAGGATGAAACAGATTAGTAATGAGGAGTACCGGGTGCTTAAGCAGAAGGATATGGAGAAGGCGGTAGCTTTTGCCAAGGAAATTCAAGAAAGCAAGGATCCTATGGTACGGTACAAGGATTCCAGACCCATCATGGACATCAAGCACATGATTGAAACCAGTGCGGCCATATATAAAGATCGTCCCGCTTTTCATGTGAAGAAAACCCACGGTGGAGAATATGAACCCATTACATACGGACAGATGATGGCGGATGTGAATGGGCTGGGCACCGCGTTAATTATTGGCGGGCTTAAGGATAAAAGGATTGGTGTGATTGGGGAAAATAGTTATATGTGGGCCATTACCTATCTGGCTGCAGTCAGCGGTGTGGGTGTGGTAGTGCCATTGGATAAAGAGCTTTCACCCAAGGAATTGAAGGGTCTCGTTAAGGAGGCGGAGCTTAGCTGCGTGGCATTTGATAAGAAGTTCGAAGGACTTTTTAAGGAGGCCAAAGAGGACCCGGAAAACGAGTTGGAAGTGCTGATCGGGTTAGAGGCAGATGAAAGTGATGGAGAAGTATTTGCTTGGAAAGATCTAGTGGATAAGGGCAAGAAGGCCGTATCAGAGGGAAATCGAGAATTCCTCGATGCGCAAATCAATAGCCAGGAGATGAGCATCTTATTGTTTACGTCAGGTACCACAGGTTCCAGCAAAGCGGTAATGTTAAGCCACGAAAACATCTGTGTGGACCTCATGAGTTTACCCACACTATTAATCGTGAAGCCAGAGGATATATTCTTTTCCATGCTTCCCATTCATCACACGTATGAATGTACTGCAGGATTTTTAATGCCGTTGTACAAAGGCGCTTCTATTGCCCATTGTGAGGGATTGAAATTCATTGTAAAGAATTTGTCGGAGGCCAAGCCAACCATGTTTTTAACCGTTCCCTTGGTGATTGAAAACATGCATAAGAAAATTTGGCAGAATGCCAGAAAGTCCGGGAAGGCAGATACCCTGCGAAAAATGATGAATCTCAATCGAAAGCTGAAAAAGATTGGCATTGACATTTCCGGAATCTATAATAAGCAAATTATGGCTCTTTTCGGCGGTCAACTGCGAATGCTGATATCGGGAGGTGCGGCTATTTCACCACAGGTGTTGGATGATATCAACGATTGGGGAGTGACGGCGCTTCAAGGCTATGGACTGACAGAATGTGCACCCATGTGCGCCTTGAATCCGGACAAAAACGCAAAAAGTGATTCCTTGGGTTACATTCCACCGGGAATGGCTTT
>CALFUG010000023.1 GCA_937928455.1 uncultured Clostridia bacterium | reverse complement strand
AAGACTATGCTTCTTTTATGGAGGACACCCTGAAGGCGGGGCATTATGAAAACCATAAAGAAGCGGTGGATTTAATGATTCGAAAGTCTCCCGCATTGGTACAGGATCTTCTTGACTTGGGGGTGCGGTTTCAGAAAGAGGGAGACGAATTGGTTTACACCAAAGAGGGAGGCCACTCCAAGGCTAGAATATTGTACCACGGAGATCAGACCGGCCAGGAAATTACCCGGGCACTTCTATCTGAAATCGTAAACCGTAGAAATGTGGCTTTGGCTCAGGAAGTCATTTGGATGGATATATTGGTGGATAATGGGGTATGTCACGGAGTGGTTCTTCGCAGCAAGGAAGGAAGCATCACGGAAATCATGTCGGATTATGTGGTGGTGGCCACGGGAGGCCTGGGAGGTCTATATCATCAGTCTACCAATTACCGCCATCTTACCGGAGATGGGATTGCCATTGCCTTGCGACATGGCGTGGAAGTGCGCCATCTAAATTATGTGCAGATCCATCCCACTACTTTGTATTCCGAGAAGCAAGGCCGGCGATTTTTGATTTCCGAGTCTCTCCGAGGAGAAGGAGCTATCTTGTTGGATGCCCGAGGAGAGCGGTTCGTGAATGAACTGCTTCCCCGGGACCTTTTAACGAAAGCCATTTATGAACAAATGGAAAAAGACGGGACGCCTCATGTGTGGCTGTCTGTTGCTCATATGGCCCCGGATTTTATTCGGAATCGGTTTCCCGGTATTTATGCCCATTGCTTGGAAGAAGGATTGGACTTGACCCGTGATTGGATTCCCGTAGTGCCGGCTCAACATTACTTAATGGGGGGTATTCACACGGATTTAGAAGGACGCACCTCCATGCCCCGATTATATGCCGTGGGAGAAACGGCCCACACGGGAGTCCACGGAGCCAACCGGCTAGCCAGCAACTCTTTGTTGGAGAGCCTGGTTTTCGCCAAAGAGGCCGCCTTATCGATTGAGAAGCGGTATGAGCGAAGGCCACCGTCAGAGAGACTCTGGAGCAGGAGAAGAGAGGAAACGGAGTATGGTATTCATTCATGGTTAGAAGAAAACAAAGGATTGATACAACAGCGACAAGAAAAGGAGGCGCAAGATGCCGGAAGAGATGGGTAGAAAGGGAAGAAGTGTTTTGGGGCTTCCTTGGATTTTAGTAGAGGAAAAAATAAGACAGGCTCTGCAAGAGGACATGCCGGACGGAGATATCACCACAGAAAGTATGGTGGATTCGGATGCGTTGGGGCAGGTGGAGTTGATTTGCAAGGAAGATGGAGTTCTATGCGGATTGGAAGTGTTTCATCGGGTTTTTTATATACTGGATCCCAAGGTAAAAATGACCTCATCTCTCGGGGATGGAGTAGAGGTTTTGTCCGGGCAGGTAGTGGCCATACTTCACGGCAATTTGCGGGCGCTTCTGTCCGGCGAACGAACCGCCTTGAATTTCCTGCAGCGCATGACGGGAATCGCCACCATGACCAAAGAGTGGAGTGCTCTATTAGAGGGCACTGGAACCCGATTGATAGACACCAGAAAAACCACTCCCAACATGAGAGTGCTGGAAAAGTATGCGGTACGCATAGGAGGTGGACAGAACCATCGCAGTGGGTTGTCGGATGGAATTTTAATAAAAGATAATCACATTGCGGCAGCGGGTAGTATTGGAAATGCCGTTTCTCGAGCCCGTAAGGCCAATTCCTTTCAACGAAAGATTGAGGTAGAAGTAGAGTCCCTAGAAATGGTGAAAGAGGCATTGGAGGCTGGGGCGGATATTATCATGTTGGATAATATGGAGATGAGCCTTATGAAAGAAGCCA
>CALFUG010000022.1 GCA_937928455.1 uncultured Clostridia bacterium | reverse complement strand
ATGTCAAAATCCATTATCAGTTTAATTCTATCCGACGACACCATCACCAGGATTGACAGGGAGTGTGTGCAGGCCGGGAAAAGCCGGTCTCAATTTGTGGATGACCTTTTGGCCAGCCACTATGGTATTGATTTGCCATCCCTTCGGTTTTCGGAAATCGTCAACCGGATGACGGAAGCCATGACCTATGCAGGCAGCATTTCTTTGCTGCAGGATACGGCGCATGATACGGTGGAATATCGAACCACTCTTTCCTATCGATATCAACCCAAGGTGTTTTTCCAGATTCACTTTCAGATTCATGGAAAGGTGTTGGAAGCCACCTTGCGCATCACCACCCGCACCACTTCTACCGTCCTTTGGTCTCTGTTGGAGGATTTATTTGCCCGACTGGATGAAATGGAACCCAGGTTGGGAACGGTGTTACCGGGAGGTCCCACGGTGGTGGAAGGAAACCGATTGATTCGAAAGTATGGATTCCACAAGGAGAATACCACCAGCCATCAAGTGGCGGAAGAATTAATGAAGGTTTGCCAATGGATTCAAGATGCATTGGAAATCTATTTTGAAAAGGATATGCCGGGCTTGGGATTCGAAGAGGCCTTGGTTGAGAAATATGGAAGGCGGTGAATAAAATGAACACGGAAAAAATGACACAAAATACCATAAAGGCTTTGCAAGAGGCCATGAATCTGGGTGGCGAGTATGGAAATCCCACGGTGGACCCGGACCATCTTTTGGCGGCTTTGTTGTCCGACCCAAAGGGTTTGATTCCCTCTATTTTTGAGAGGATGGGTGTGGATAGTAAAGGCTTGGAACAGCAATTGATGGATGCCATTCAGAAAAAACCCAAAGTAGCGGGAGGAGCACAGCCTACGCTTTCCCCCGAAGCCAATCGGGCCATCCATCAAGCGGAGCAGGAAGCCAAGGCTATGGGAGATCACTACACCAGTGTGGAGCATGTGGTGCTGGGGATTCTGGCCCACAACACCAAGGAGGGAAAACTGCGGCTGGAAAGAAGAGGCATTCAACGGGAAGGCTTCCTTCAAAAATTGAAGGAAGTGAGAGGCAACCAAAGGGTGACCAGTGATAATCCGGAAGCCACCTATGAAGCTTTGGAAAAATATGGGGCAGATCTGGTGCAGCTGGCCCGGGAGAATAAATTGGACCCGGTGATTGGACGTGAGGAAGAGATTCGGCATACTATTCGCATTCTTTCCCGGAAGACCAAGAATAATCCGGTGATGATTGGAGAACCGGGTGTGGGAAAAACGGCGGTAGTGGAAGGCATTGCTCAACGGATTGTACGGGGAGATGTGCCGGAGAATCTACAAAACAAACGGCTCTTTTCTCTGGATATGGGCGCACTGGTAGCAGGTGCCAAGTATCGTGGTGAGTTTGAAGAACGACTAAAAGCGGTGCTGGATGAGGTGAAAAAAAGCGAAGGCTCCATCATTCTTTTTATTGATGAAATTCATAATATTGTGGGAGCCGGGAAAGCGGAAGGGTCCATGGATGCGGGCAATATGCTGAAGCCCTTGCTGGCTCGGGGAGAGCTGCGCTGCATTGGTGCTACTACCCTGGATGAGTACCGAAAATATATTGAGAAGGATTCCGCCTTGGAACGTCGATTCCAACCGGTGATGATTGATGAACCCACCGTGGAGGAAACCATTTCTATTTTACGTGGATTGAAAGAAAGATATGAAATCTATCATGGGGTTACCATCAATGATGCCAGTTTGATTCAGGCCGCCGTGTTGTCTCACCGATATATCACCGACCGTTTCTTGCCAGACAAGGCCATCGACTTGGTAGATGAAGCCTGTGCTTTGATTAAAACGGAATTGATGTCTCTCCCCACGGAATTGGATGAAGTGAATCGGGATATCATGCGGATGGAGATTGAAGAAGCTGCTTTGGCCAAGGAAAAAGATGAGGCCAGTTTGGTTCGGTTGGAAAATCTTCGAAAGGAAATTTCAGAGCAAAAGGATCAACTGAAGGCCATGATGTCTACATGGGAAAAAGAAAAAGAAGCCATTTCCAAGGTGAGCAACATGAAGGAAAAGCTGGAGGAGCTTCATTACCAGGCGGAGATGGCAGAAAGAGACTATGACTTGGAGAGAGCCGCACAACTCCGTTATGGAGAAATTCCTGCTCTGGAAAAAGAGTTGACACAGGCCACCCAAGACAGTGAGGAGAGAGGAGAAGCCACGCTTCTCCGGGAAAGTGTGACGCCGGAGGAAATCGCCAAAATCGTTTCTCGATGGACCGGGATTCCCGTGGCTCGCATGGTAGAAGGGGAGCGGGAGAAGTTGCTGAAGCTGGATCAAATTCTGCACCAACGGTTAATCGGGCAAGACGAAGCGGTGCAGAAGGTGGCAGATTCCATTATTCGCTCCCGGGCGGGTATTAAGGATCCCAATCGACCCATTGGTTCCTTCTTGTTCCTGGGTCCCACCGGAGTGGGAAAAACAGAGTTAGCCAAGACTTTGGCGGAGGCTCTTTTTGACACCGAAGAAAACATGGTTCGTATTGACATGTCCGAATATATGGAAAAGCATTCGGTAGCCCGGATGATTGGGGCCCCTCCCGGTTACGTGGGATACGAAGAGGGGGGGCAATTGACAGAGGCCATTCGAAGGAAGCCCTATAGCGTGGTGTTGTTTGATGAAATCGAAAAGGCTCATATGGACGTATTTAACGTGCTGCTTCAGATATTGGATGACGGTCGCATTACGGATTCCCAGGGCCGAACCGTAGACTTTAAGAATACGGTGCTGATTATGACCTCGAATTTGGGGGCCCCATTGCTGTTGGATGGGCTGGATCAAGAGGGGAATCTCACACCGGAGGTACAAGATGCGGTGATGCGGGAACTGCGGGCCACCTTCCGACCGGAATTCCTGAATCGATTGGATGAAACGGTTTTGTTCAAGCCGCTTCAGAAGGAAGAATTGATGAGTATTCTGGATTTGATGCTGCGGTCCATTGAAGACCGGCTTTCGGAGAAACAGGTTACCATGGCCCTGACGGAGGAAGCCAAAGAGCTTCTATTGCGGGAAGGGTACGACCCCGCCTTTGGTGCCAGACCCTTGCGAAGGTATTTGCAGCGCACCTTGGAAACCTTGCTGGCCAGAGCCATCATTTCCGGAGAGGTGCAGGACGGAGACCATGTGTCCATTGGCATAAAGGATGGAAGCCTTTCCCTTCAATAAGGCCGCTGACTGGGATTTTGACTTTAGTGGATGAAAATATGATAGGGGAATGAAGACATTCCATGGAGGATAGAGTAGGACGCGTCTTTTATTAGGGCGTCCTTTTCTTTGTCTTTTCATAGGAAGGGGTGGGACTTGGAAGAAATGGGTATGGTATAATAGGCAGAGAAAAACACAAAATACAGGAAAGCGAAATGACAAGAGACAGGAGAGCAACATGACAAAAGCGAAGAAACCTCAGAAAATACGCATCGTGAAAAATGGACCTTACTTGGTGGAAGGCAGTATCCCTTTGGTAGAGAAAATTATCACCCCCAAGGGGCGAACCTATATATATGAAGAGGGAAGGACTCTTCCCCAAAAGGAAAGCTATTCCCTCTGTCGATGTGGGAAAACCACCACCCCGCCATTTTGTGATGGTGCTCATGTGCATCATTCCTTTGACGGAGAAGAAACCGCTTCGCGAGAACCGTATTTGGACAGGGCCGATACACTGGAGGGTCCTACCATAGATTTGTTAGATGACCATCGGTGTGCACTGGCCCGATTTTGCCATCGAAACAATGGGGACGCATGGCAACTCACCCTGGCTTCCGGAAAGGAAGAGAATCGGGAGGAGGCCATCGTTGGGGCCAACGAGTGTCCCGCAGGGCGATTGACCGCTCGGGAAAAGGACGGCACCTTAATGGAACCGGAGTTAGAACCGCAAATTGCCGTGTTGCAGGATCCGGAGAAGGGGGTCAGTTCCGCCTTGTATGTGCAGGGTGGAGTTCCCATTGAATCTTGCGACGGTACTGTGTACGAGGTGCGAAATCGAGTCACCTTGTGCCGCTGTGGGCATTCTAGCGATATGCCCTTCTGTGATGCCAGTCACATATATGAAGACTTCCAAGAGGGAGGAGAAAAGGACGATGAAGAAGCCTAAAGAAGGTGGAAATCAGGGCTTATTCAACCGCATTGCCGGAGTCTACGGATGGTTTTATGGCTACCAATTAACAAGGTATCGACGAATCCTAAATGAGCAAAGGGAGGCATTCTCTTTCAAGGAGTATGATTCCATTCTGGACGTAGGTTGCGGGACCGGGGCCTTGTGCCAAGCCTTACGAGAGGAGGGCCTGGCGGTAGTGGGGGTGGATGAAGCGGAGCAAATGCTGGCGGTGGCCAGAAAGAAGAATCCGGATATTGAGTTTGTACAATCCAGCGGAACCAAAGGATTGCCTTTCCCGGATCATTCTTTTGATGTGTCCATCGCATCCTATGTGGCCCACGGCCTTTCTCCCCAAGATCGAAAAAGTCTGTATGAAGAAATGAGCCGAGTGACTCGTCATTGGGTGATCTTGTTTGACTACAATCAAAACCGGTCCCTGCCCACTTCTTTTGTGGAGTATCTGGAAGGAGGGGACTATTTTCATTTCATTCAGCATGGTCGGAAGGAAATGGAGGAGTGTGTCACGGAGTTAAACCGTTGTTTTCAGCAAGTGCGGGTGATTAATGTGGACAAGCGGGCAGCCTGGTATTTGTGCAAGACCCATGAAAATAAAGAAGTCTTTGCCGGATTGGCGCAGCGATATGAGGAATGGTTT
>CALFUG010000021.1 GCA_937928455.1 uncultured Clostridia bacterium | reverse complement strand
TCCACTTTCTATACTAGTCGCAAAAATCAGTCCTATGGTTTGAAAAATCATAAAACCAATATAAAAGCCTGCCGTCAACAGTAGGTTCTTTTTGGGCTTTCCCGTCAGACGAATCTTCACCATACCCGTCAGTAAAAATAAACCCATCAACAATGCCGCCCAATTATATCTCCAAACCAGGATTTGCAATGTGGAAGCCACTGGAATACAAGTTTTCACACCCAGAAAAGAAAACCCTACTACCACAGAAAAAACGATGGCCGCCAGGTAAGCCCGCCTCAATTGATTATTTTGATCCATAACTTTTCTTTTCTGTTGGAAGCCAGCGCCCCCACCACCCTTTCTTCTAGCATAAAGTACTCTACAGTATAATGGTTATCCATCTTCTCGGGGATAAAAAACCCAACTCCCAGCAACTTTCCGACGGCTTCTCGCTTGGTCCATATTCTATAAAAAGCTTCTTCGCCCTGCGTCATCACTTGCTGTGCTTCCACTTCCGTGAAAAAACGCTTGGCAATCTTGCATATGTCCACACTTGACTTTTTTTCTTGAATATCCAGACCAACCGGCTTGTCCGAGAAAGCGCAAGCCCAAAGATTCCCTGTATGGCTAATGGATAAATGACACCCATCCCTTTGGAAAAAAGGCTTTCCTCTTCCATCCTTCTCCAATGAGGGCATCTCTTGCCCTGGCATATAATCATACCACGCCTTTTCCAGCAAGCTGCTGGTTTTTCCCTGATAATCACCCTTATAATAATAGACGGCTATCATAACTATTTTTTATAAACTACCTTTCCATCTATCCATGTCATATCAACCGATAGCTCCTCAAGATCTGCTGGACTTGTTTCATATAGGGATCCGGACAACACCACTAAATCTGCCAATTTCCCCTCTTCAATGGAGCCCTTTTGTTTCTCCTCAAAAGATGCATATGCACCGTGAATCGTAAACATTTTTAATGCCTGTGCAACCGACACACCCTCTGCCCCATTCACCACTTGCCCTGTTTGGGTTTTTCGATTCACCGCAGCACTCATATTGCGAATCGGGTTTGAGAATGTAATCGGACAATCCGAAGACCCTGCAGCCAGTATCTCTCTGTCAAAATAGCTCTTGGAAGAAAACATACGATGGGCCCTTTCTTCTCCATAATTTTTCAAGTACCCGTCTCCGAATTCATATAGAAATATGGGGTTTGGTATGGGTATGATACCCAGAGTTTTGATACGCTCTAATAGAGAGTCATTCACCATAGCGCAGTGTTCAATACGATGCCGATGGTCTTCCCTAGGATACTTCAGCAAAGCTTTTTCTATGGCATCCACTATCATAGTTACCGCTCTATCTCCCACGGCATGAGAGGTAACCTGCCACCCCAATCCATGGGCTTTCTCAATGATAGCATCGATTTCTTCTTGAGTATGGCTGAGAATACCGCTGAAGGATGGGTTGCTGGCATAGGGAGCCAACGTAGCCGCCGTTGGACCACTGCTAGAACCATCAATCATCAGCTTAATAGGCCCTACTCGCAGATGCGGGTTCCCAAATCCCGTATGGATGCCCACGGATAGATAATCTTCCACAAACCGAACATTTTCCACGAATGAAAAAATCATCGTATATAATCTGGGGTGAAACTTTCCCTGCTCCACCGCCTCTTGGAATGCTTCCATCTGAACCGCACCATACCCACCAGAATCGTGAACCGAAGTGATTCCCTCACTCACCAACATTTGATTCGCCGCTTCCATTGCCCGGATGATTTCTTCCTTGGATAAGCTGGCCACCTTCATCATGGCCATATGGGCATTTTCCTTCATCACACCACTATATACTCCGTCTATTCTTTCCATGGTGGAAGGATCGTCGCAAACCGTACTCTCATCCACCCCGGCAAATTTTAGACTCAGGGAATTGTGGGCAGATATATGGGCACAAACTCGGGTCAACATCACCGGATGTTCCGGTGCGGCTTCGTCCAAGTCCCACTTGTTGGGATGCCGTTGTTCTTTCAACTTTGAGTGGTCATATCCCCAGCCTCGAATCCACTGTCCCTTCGGTACAGTCTTGGCTGCTTCCCTGATTTTCTCTTTGATTTCTTCAATAGATCCCACACCCGGCCAACGTAGGTCCAAAGCCAAGGCGTTGGCGCCCATCACCGCAGTATGAAGATGAGAGTCAATAAATCCAGGAATTAAGCTTCTTCCCTTTAAATCTATCATTTCGGTAGCATCCCCTCGAAGCTGCAATACATCCTCTTGCGTGCCCACCTTGACTATAATGCCTTTGGCAATGGCTACCCCTTCCTTTACTGAATCCTGAGAGTCCACCGTAATCACCGGACCATTATAAAAGATATAATCTGCTTTCATAAGGAACCCCCCCTTTTTATATTCCATTCATAACATTTCTCCACCAACTCTTGACTTGCTTTTTATATTATAGCATAAAAAAGTAAACCCTTTCCCGAAAATAAGGAAAGGGTCACGAAAACGTAGTTCCGCTTATTTCAACTGGTTTTTCTCTTTCATTCTCGCTAAGATTCTCTGATACCCTTCTGCACCATAAACCAAGCACTTGTTGATACGGCTAATTGTGGCAGTAGAAGCCTTTGTGATTTCTTCAATTTCACTGTAGGTTTTCTTGTCAGCCAATAGCTTGGCTACCTGCCATCGTTGAGCGATGGCATGAATTTCATTGATGGTACAGATGT
>CALFUG010000020.1 GCA_937928455.1 uncultured Clostridia bacterium | reverse complement strand
ACACACCCATGATATCACAGTTACCGTCCGCAATCAATGTGGTGCAACGCAAAGTGAAAAGTCTGGAATGCGGCTTTCGAGCCGCCATTCCAGACAATGTATAATCTATTTGGTGTCCGCTCCGGTATATTTTTCTTAAAGCATAGGAAGCGTCGATCCCGCTGCCGGAAGAACTAATACTTTCGCATCCTTCCCCATCTTCCGCAAAGCCTCATCCAAAGCCTCTTGTAATGATGCAAAAGGAATGAAGTGAATCTGACGAACCAAATCATCCGGGAGGTCGGAAACCATAAATATATCCGCGTCCTGAAGAATCATAGAGATGGCTGCAGCTTTGTGCCCACCCAACTTAAAATTCCTCTGAATCTCTTCCACCATTTCCGCGGGAGTCTTATTTCGCATCCACTCTTCGAATACTTTTTCTCCGAAGCCTTCTTTCGCGGAAGCCGGCCAAATGATAATCCCACCTTTTTTTACCGCATGTTTGGCATTATCCAAGCCTTTCTGAGATTGATAAATGTTGATATCCTTCGGAAAGCCGCCGGGAGAAGCAATGACAATGTCCGCCTTTTCCTCCAGTGGTATTTTATAAATCCGGTCCAACAACCGGCAAGCCTCTCTGTGGGCTTCTACATGGTGTCCCGAAAAGGCTCCGACTATTTTTTTATGGTCATCCAACACTACATTGACGATAAATTCAATGGGTATAAAGTCTGTGATTTCTTCGATATCCTGCCTCACCGGATTGGTGTCAATATTGCCCGCATAAGCATCCGGGTGAACCATATTCGAGTGATTTGCTTGTATGGCATCATGACTGGAAACACCTGGCATCAATGCCTTATTCCCCCCGGAATACCCGGCGAAATAATGAAATTCTACGTTCCCCAGGCATACTCTAATATCCGCATCCACTACTGGAGTAAAAATATCTACCGGCGTCCCGTTTCGACAAGTGCCCAGTCGAAGGCATTGATCCATATCACTATCCAGAATGGTTGCCCCGCTGTGATAAACCTCACTACCTACCAACTTCTCTTTTTCTTGGTCCGAATGCTTGCGATGACTTCCTAATGCCAGGACAACGGTAACGTTCTCCTGCCTTACGCCTCCTCGTTTTAATTCCTCCATAACATAAGGTAGCACCTTGGCGCTGGGCATAGGCCGGGTAATGTCACTGGTAACAATCACAACCCGACTATCTTCCTTGACCATCTCCGATAACCGAGGAGAACCAATGGGATGCTCCAGAGAATATTTTACGGCCTCTTCATCCGTTCTTTCTACCTGAATAGGATTAGGCAACAAGACGCCCATCATATTCTCCGTAGGAATCTGGGCTGTGATGGTTCCTTCTCCATATTTTAATTCCACTTGCTGCATCGTATTCCCTCCTCTCCCAACATTTTTATACTCTGGACACTCCGGAGTCTACCGCCGCTTGGTATACCTGTTGGGCAACCACATTTCCCACACGAGGATCAAAAGCAGGAACTATGATATAATCCTCTCGCAACTCTTCCTCTGTGATGAGCGATGCAATGGCTTTGGCGGCTGCAATTTTCATTTCTTCGTTAATATCTGATGCTTTCGCGTCAAGTGCTCCACGGAAGATGCCGGGGAAAGCCAACACATTATTGATTTGATTGGGGAAATCAGATCGTCCGGTACCCACTACCCGGGCGCCAGCTTCTTTCGCCAAGTGTGGCAGCACTTCAGGGTCCGGATTGGCCATGGGAAATACAATGGAGTTTTCTGCCATCGAGGCCACCATTTCCGGAGATACAATGTCTTTCACCGATACACCGATAAATACATCCGCCCCCTTCATAGCATCCGCCAAGGTTCCCTTACGAAGTTCTTCATTGGTCATTTCCGCTAGCTGTTGATGAACCCAGTTCTTGTACTTCTCATCTCTGGAGAGAATCCCTTTGCTATTGCAGCAGATAATGCTTTTTACACCACAGGAGAGCAACATTCGGATAATGACAGACCCAGCAGCTCCGGCTCCACTGATGGCTATTTTTATTTCGCTCCAATCCTTATTAACAATCTTCAAGGCATTGATTAATGCCGCGGTGACCACCACCGCCGTTCCATGTTGATCGTCATGAAAAACGGGTATGTCCAATTCCTCTTTCAACCTTCGTTCGATTTCCGCACATCGAGGGGAAGAAATGTCCTCTAAGTTGATTCCCCCGAAAACAGGTTCAATCATTTTTACGGTATGAACAATGTCTTCTACTTCTTTGGAAGCAACACAAATGGGAAACGCATCCACTCCGCCAAATGCCTTAAAGAGAACGGCTTTCCCCTCCATGACAGGAAGTCCTGCCTCCGGGCCAATATCTCCTAACCCAAGTACTGCTGTGCCATCTGTCACGATGGCAACCATATTTCCCTTGGCTGTATACTTATATACATCGTCCTTGTTTTTATTAATCACGCGGCAAGGCTCCGCCACTCCAGGGGTATACGCCGTGGACAAATCTTCTATTGTGTTAACGGAAACCTTACTGGCTACTTCTATTTTCCCTCTCCACTCTTCGTGAAGTTTCAAGGCCTTTTCATTAATATTCATCGCATCCCCCTAGCATATTTCTTTTAGTATTCTAACGATATCTGCTGTGCTCTCTGCAATATGGACTCCGGCTTCTCGCAGTAATTCTTCTTTCTTCTCTGCGCTTCCTGTCCCATCTGCCGATACAATGGCACCGGCATGGCCCATACTTTTCCCTTTTGGCGCATTTTTACCGGCAATTAAGGCCACCACCGGCTTTTTCATGTGATTTCGAATGTATTCCGCCGCCAATTCCTCTTCATTACCACCAATTTCACCAATTAAAACCACCGTCTTGGTTTCAGGGTCGGCCTCAAATAACGGGAGCAACTCCACAAATGTGGACCCTGGAATCATATCTCCACCTACCCCGATACAAGTAGATTGGCCAATTCCGTTATTGGTCATCATCATAACTGTTTCGTAGCAGTTGGTAGCGCTTCGTGACATGATTCCAACCGAACCTTCCGAAAAAATATGGTGTGCCATAAATCCAGCCTTGGATTTACCCGGGGAGATAATGCCAAAGGAATTGGGTCCAATGACTCGAGACTTTCTTCGTTTGGACATATGGTAGATTCCCATCATGTCTTTTACCGGCACATGTTCCGCTATGGTTAGAATCAGCTCCATCTCCGCATCCATAGCTTCATAGACACCTTCTGCGGTATATTTCGCCGGTACAAAAAGGATTGTCGTGTTAGCATCCGTTGCCTCTTTCGCCTCTTTCACTGTATCAAAGATTGGTATGCCAAGCACCTCTTGTCCTCCCTTTCCGGGAGTAACACCCGCTACCACCTTTGTTCCATACTCCAGCATTTGCTCCGCATGAAAAGTTCCTTCCCGCCCAGTGATACCTTGAATCACTAATTTTGTATTTCCATCTATCAATATGCTCATACTGATTCCCTCCGATTCACTAAAGCCTGCACCCCTTCTTGAAGACCATCCACAGAGACTACGTCCGATTCGGCGGATTGAAGGATATCGATGCCCTTCTGTTTATTGGTTCCCTCCAAACGTACGATAACACATCGATCCTTCGGCTGTGTAGTCATGGCATCTCGAACGCCATTGGCCACCTCATCACACCGGGTAATCCCTCCAAATATGTTTACGAACAAGTACTTTGTTTTTTCTCTTAAAAGAACAATTCGAATGGCCTCTTGGATTCGATCGGCAGTGGCCCCACCGCCCAAATCTAAGGCAGCTCCCACCACCATTCCCGCTTTTGAAATCAGGTCGATGCTGGACATGAGCATTCCGGAGCCATTACTGATCACCGCAATGTCCCCCTCATCCTCTACTGGTATATAGAGTAACCTAAATTGACGGGCATCCAAAACCAAGGGGTCTTCTTGTATGGAATCTCTGTATTCCAAAACCTTCGGTTGTCTATATAGTGCGCTGTCATCCACATCCACTTTTCCATCCAGGGCAATCAATGTATGGTCTTTTAAGACTAACAAAGGGTTGATTTCCGCCAACATGGAATCTGTGGAAACGAACATCTCATATAGCCTTGTGATTAAGTCCAACAGCGCGGGGACGACCTCTTGTGCTAAACCCGCCTTGTTCACAATGTATTGAATCATATACTTTTGAATGCCTATGGTAGTGTCAATGGGCATTTTAATGATGGCGGAAGGGTTGGTAACCGCTGTCTCTTCAATATCCACACCACCCTCTGCACTGAATATAATCATTGGGGCTTTGGTCAACCGATCCAAAATAATAGAGAGATAGCACTCCTTGCCACTAGCGGCCTTTTCCACAATCATCAGCTTGTGAATGGTATGCCCCTTCAAATCACTGTGAAGAAGTTGTTGGCTAATTCTTTTCACATCCTCAACAGTATCTGCAAACTGAATGCCCCCTGCCTTACCTCTGCCCCCTACTTGAACTTGCGCTTTTACTACCAGAGGAAAGGTTAAGCCATCCAGCTTTCCTTCCACCCCCTCTATCTGATCGATGACCACACCCTTCATTACTGGTATACCGTATTGATCAAAGGTTTCTCTAGCCTGATACTCCATAAATTTCATAT
>CALFUG010000019.1 GCA_937928455.1 uncultured Clostridia bacterium | reverse complement strand
GTGGCCAGGGATACGTTGATAATCAACGCAGTCCGAATGCCGGCAAAGATGACCGGTTTGGCCAGCGGAAAGTCAATTTTCATTAGTTGCTGAAGCCGGGTCATTCCCAGGCCCTCTGCGGCATCGGCGATTTCAAGAGGAATGGCATCCATACCCACCATGGTATTTCGCACCACGGGAAGAAGGGCATACAGATATAGAGCCAGCATACAAGGTCCGTTTCCATACCCCAGAATGGGCACTGCCAAGGCAATGACGGCGGCGCTGGGAATGGTCTCCGCGATGGAGCCGGCGGCCAGTACGGTAGATTTCCATTCTTGATTACGGGAAAGCCGAACACCGGAGGCCAGCAGCAAGGCGGTAAGCACAGATAAGGCGGTGGATATCACCACGATAAAAAGATGCTGCCAAGCCAGCATGGGCAATGGGGTACGCATTACCAAGCCTACATTGGGGGGAAGCCAGGGAGATAGCATATCAATCCACATCTGAGAGGAAAAAATCCATCCCAGAAACAGGATAAGATAGAGCAAGGGAACCCCATAACGTTTGAACATCCAATTTCGCAAGTACCCTTTCATTGAGACATCTCCTTGAGGTGTGCCACCAAGGCTTCATAGGTAATATAACGTACCGTATCATCTTCCCGAAGAATGGGGAGGGTGGTACGGTTTTCTTCTAGCATCCGGGATAGTACTTGTTGCAGGTTGCTATTCTCCGTTAAGGGAGGGTTTTTCAGAGACAGGGGCATGTCCTCTGTTGCGGACCCTGTAATATCTCCTCCATCTTTTGGAAGGGAGTCCATGGGAAGGTCCCGGGCTGTATATCGCTTCAATAGCTTCATGGGATACTCTTTTCCCAGAAACTCCTTGGCAAAGGCGGACTCCATAGAACCGGCCAATTGCCCGGGGGTTCCTTCCGCCACCACCTTTCCTTGGTTCATGACGAAAATTAAGTCTCCCACCATGAGTGCTTCTTCCACATCATGGGTGACAAACAACACGGTTTTACGCAGTTCTTTTTGCAAAGCAATGAATGCTTGTTGCAGCTTTTCCCGGTTCAAAGGGTCCACGGAGCCAAAGGGTTCATCCATCAGCAGAATGGGGGGATCCGCAGCCAATGCCCGACAGACACCTACTCGTTGGGCTTCTCCGCCGGACAGTTGATGGGGCTTCTTGTCCAGATAGGAAAGGGGTAACCCACTCAACTCCATGAGAAGCTTCACCCGGGGAATAATCTTGTCCTCCGGCCATTTCAATAGTTTGGGTACCATGGCAATATTTTCCGAAACCGAGAGATGAGGAAAGAGTCCCACCCCTTGAATGCAGTAGCCGGTATTTCGCCGAAGCTCTTCCGGCTCATATTCCTGCACTGCTTTTCCCCGGACCTTTACTTCCCCTTCGTCAATATCCACCATGCGATTGATGGTTTTTAACAAGGTGGACTTTCCGCAACCGGAGGGTCCGATGAGCACGGCACATTGGCCTTCCGAAACGGAAATAGACACTCCTTGTAAAGCAGGCTGTTTCTGGTAAGATTTATACACGTTGGTGAGCTGAATCATAAGTGCCTCCCATTTTGTAGTGTGCGGTTATCTCGATACGACGTAGGAATTCGTCGGCTATCAAAGCAAAAAGAACCACCGGCAAAGTCCCCAGGATTACCAGATCCGAAGCGGATTGGGACAAACCTAGAAAGATAAGGGCTCCCATGCCGCCACCGCCGATGAGGCCGGCCAGGATGGTATTCCCCAGGTTTTGTGTCACGGCAGTTCGGACTCCGGAAAGAATAACGGGAAATGCCAACGGGAAAAGAACTTTCCAAAATACCTGGTTGGATTTCATTCCCATGGCCACAGCGCTTTCCGTCACCTCTTGTTCCACCTGGTCGAAACCGGCATAGGTGTTGGCAGTGATGGGTAGCAAGCAATAGCAAAACAAAACGATAAATGCCGGTGCAAATCCGATGCCTCGAATTCCCCAATCTGCCAAAACCGGATAGGCCTGGGAAAGTAGAGTCAACGGAATCATGACTAAGGCCAGAAGGGAAAGGGTGGGTGCCACTTGGAAAAAATTCACGGTGGCCAAAATCCATTCTCTTCCTCTTTGAAATCTATAGCACCCGTAGCCTAGTAGGATGCCCGGCAGTATGGCCAATAATACGGAGACCAAGGCCAACACCAAATGGCGTTGCAGTTCCATAAAGAAGGTAGGTTTGATGATGAGGAATTCTTTCAGCAGCGCCAAGTGGGGAGTCCAGCCCAAAAGAGGTGGAACCAGGAGAAAAAGAAAGGTGAGAAGAAAAAGAAAACCTTTCCATTTCCCGGTACTGAGGATCAGTATGGTTCCCATCAACCCAAGCCAGAAGCCACTACTGAGAGAGATGCGCACCACCTCCGGGTCATAGACGACTTCTATGGTCTCATACTTTGCGATGGCGGTCAGGAGACTTGCCGGAAGCAAGGTTAAAATCCAGGGAAAAACATCAAGGGCAGGAGTATATTTCCCACCCTGGATAACAAGGCTCCAAAGAAAGGCCATCAGGATCAGCCCCAGCACAACAAAGGCCCAAGCCATGGGTTCTTTCAATAGAGAGTATAGATGAAATGTTGTTCCCGGAAGGATTCGGTTGGGCCGCAAGGTTCCTATGGGTAAGAATAGGACCAAGGCCATGAATAGCAAGCCCAACCAACCTTTGATATTCCCTTGCTTCATTACGGCAATAGCCCCTCATTTTTCAGGAATTCTTCTGCCACGGAAGCAGCGTCTCTGCCATCATAGGCCACTTTGGCATTGAGTTCTTGTAGGGTTTCCAGAGTGAGTGCCTCAAAGGCAGGTGCCAGAATTTCCGGTATGGCAGGGTATTGTTCCAGCTTATCCCCTCGTAGGACGGGAGCCGGCAAATAGACCGGTGGAATGTGCATGGGATCCTGGAGCACCACCAGATTCATTTCATCCAAAGCTCCGTCCGTTCCGTACACCAGGGATGCATTGACCCCGTTGGTGCCGGTCGCCAGTGCCTTCAACATTTCCGAGGTATTGCCGGAGCTTAGGGTAATCAATTGTTGGTTGGTGAGTTTAAACCCATAAGCTTCCTCATATCCCAATAGTCCCATCTGATTTTCTGCGAAGGAAGCGGAGCAAATCAATTTGAAGTCCCCTCCCTCATTGATGTAGTTGGCTAAATCTTCCATGGTGACCAGATTGTTCTCCGCGGCAAAGGCCCGGGTTACGGCAATCATCTCCGTGTTGTTGGCGGAAGCGGGAGCTAGCCAGTGGATGTTGTTTTTCTCCAAATCCAACTGGGCAGTGAGGGCATATCCGGCATCCGGGTCATTCCATATAGTGGGGTCTGTGGCATCTGCCGGATGATAGTACTGGCCGGAGCCGGTATAGTCCAACACCAAATCCACCTCTCCGTTCTCAAGGGCTTTTCGTAAGATATCCGGAGTCCCAAAATTGGTTTTATCCACTGTGGGAATGCCGTTTTCCTCTAGGAGAAGAATCATCATTTTCCCCAGGATTCCGCCTTCGGAATCCAGCATGGTGGCCACCACAACGGGAGCGGCTTCTTCGCTATCGCCAGCTTCTGTATTGCCACTTCCGCAGCCCACGGCCAGTAACAATAACAACACCAGAAACAGGGCAGTCCATTTCTTTTTCATATTCATTGGCGTCACCTTTCTTTATGCTCATCCAAGAGACTCGAAGAAAGTGTCTCTAATAGGATGCCGGATGGCTATTTTCGTTAATCTATTATATACCCATCGGATGATTTAAGAAACGAAGGATTCTCA
>CALFUG010000018.1 GCA_937928455.1 uncultured Clostridia bacterium | reverse complement strand
CTCTTGCAATTCCACAAGATATAGTGTTTACTATATATGGATTGTTATTTTGTTAACACAACGATATTTTAACATAGATTGATTTTAAGGAGGCTATCATGGATTTTCAGCTCACGAAGGAGCAGGTCTTTGTACGCAAGATGGTGCGGGAATTTGCTGTAAACGAGGTAGAACCTATTGCTGCTGACATCGATAAAGAGCATCGCTTCCCCGTAGAAACCGTTGAAAAGATGGGTCGCTATGGACTGTTGGGAATTCCTTTCCCTACGGAATATGGCGGAGCGGGTGGAGATAATGTAGCATATGCTATCACTGTGGAAGAATTATCTCGCGTATGTGCTTCTACCGGGGTTATATGCTCGGCCCACACATCTCTTTGCGGTTGGCCGATTTTTGCATGGGGAACGGATGAGCAAAAGGAAAAATATTTGCCAGAATTACTCTCCGGAAAGAAGCTGGGAGCCTTTGGTTTGACAGAGCCCAATGCAGGAACAGATGCGGCAGGACAACAGACTCGTGCCGATGATGTAGGAGATTTCTGGTGTATTAACGGAGCGAAGGTTTTCATCACCAATGGTGGATACGCGGATGTTTTCGTTGTCATGGCTATGACGGATAAATCCAAAGGAACTAAAGGAGGAATCTCTGCATTTATTGTAGAAAAAGGGGATGAGGGCTTTTGCATCGGTAAGACGGAAGATAAAATGGGAATCTGTGCTTCTTCTACAACAGAACTTATTTTCCAAAATTGTAGAATACCCAAAGATCGTCTTCTAGGTAAAGTGGGGGATGGTTTTAAAGTGGCCATGTCTACATTAGATGGAGGTAGAATTGGAATTGCCTCCCAAGCTTTGGGTATTGCTCAGGGAGCTTTTGATGTGACGGTGGAATATATGAAGGCGAGAAAACAATTTGGAAAGAGACTTTCTCAAATGCAAGCGCTTCAATTTGATATAGCCGATATGCAGACGCGGATTGAAGCGGCCCGCCTGTTGATATATCAAGCGGCCAATATGAAAGATGATCATTTGAAATACGGTCCCAAATCGGCCATGGCAAAGCTGTTTGCAGCGGAAACCGCCATGTATGTCACCACGAAGTGTGTTCAGCTCCATGGTGGATATGGATATACCAAGGATTATCCCGTTGAACGAATGATGAGAGATGCCAAGATTACTGAAATTTATGAAGGCACCTCCGAAGTGCAAAAAATCGTTATCGCTGCCGATGTTTTTGCAAAATAGGAAAGGAGGGCTACCATGGGACTACATATTATCGTGTGTGCCAAACAGGTGCCGGATACCAACGAAATAAAAATCAACCCTGCCACGGGCACGTTGATTCGAGAAGGGGTTCCCAGCATATTAAATCATGATGATGCCAATGCTTTGGAAGAAGCGTTGCGGATAAAGGACCAGTATCCGGATACCCATATTACGGTGGTTACAATGGGGCCGGCTCAGGCGAAAGACATGTTGATTGAATGTTTAGCGAAAGGAGCGGATGAAGCGGTTTTGGCCTCCGACCGTGCTTTAGGGGGGTCGGATACCTGGGCTACTTCCAATGCCATTGCGGCTGCCATTGAGAAGATCGGAAAATACGATATCATATTTGCAGGAAGACAAGCCATCGATGGAGATACTGCCCAAGTTGGACCGCAAGTGGCGGAAAAATTGGGATTGCCTCAAGTCACATATGTGCAAGATTTTGAAATAGATGAGGACTTACAAACCATTACCGTCAAGAGGGCATTGGAGGATGGGTATGAGGTGATTCGTCTCAAAACACCTTGTATGTTAACGACAATCAAAGAATTGAACAAGCCCCGATATATGCATATTGCAGGGATTTATCAGGCATGTGCACAGGAGATTCCCACATGGGGAGCCATGGATTTAAACGTTGATCCGGATAAGGAAGTGGGATTGGATGCTTCTCCTACCAATGTGTTCCGTTCATTTACTCCGGTCCCCAAGGGGAAAGGCCAAATGATTGACGGAGATAGTGAAAAAGAAATCGCACAAAAGTTGATTATTAATTTAAAGTCCAAGCACATCATTTAAGGGGGGAGATAGTATGGCGATTCAAGTAGTAAAAGAAAAATGTAGAGGCTGCAAGCTCTGCATTAAGGCTTGCCCCTTTGATGCGATTATTATGGAAGATAAGCTGGCTTTTATCACTGAAAAGTGCACAGCTTGCGGCCAATGTATTGCAGCATGTCCTTTCGAGGCAATCATAAATACCCAGGAAACAAAGGAAGTTGATTTGTCCGATTACAAAAATATATGGGTTTTTGCAGAACAGAGAAATGGCAAGCTAATGAATGTGGCGCTGGAGTTGATTGGGGAAGGATATCGATTGGCTCGTGAAATTAGTGAGGAAACCAAGGTCTGTGCACTTCTAGTGGGCCAGGATATTGAGCATTTAGTCAAAGAATGTTATGCCTACGGCGCAGATCAGGTGTATTTGATACAGCATGAATTGTTGAGGAATTACACCACAGATGGATATACCAAAGTAATCAGTGAAGCAGTCAAGACATATAAGCCGGAAATCGTGGTGTATGGAGCGACACATGTAGGAAGGGATTTGGCCCCGCGGGTAGCTGCTCGTTTAAATACAGGATTAACAGCGGATTGTACCAGACTGGATGTGGATATAAACAGTTACATAAAATATGCGAAAGAAAACACCACTTTAGATGTATCGACATTGGACCCAAAGGATACCAGCAAAGGGCTTAAGCAGACTCGGCCCGCCTTCGGAGGCAACTTAATGGCCACCATTATCTGCCCACGAACCAGACCGCAGATGTCGACAGTCAGACCGGGGGTTATGCAAAAAAGAGAAAAAAATCCGGAAGCGCGTGGTGAGCTGATAGAAGTTTCTCCTAGCATTCATGAAAGCGATGTTCGTACGGAGATTGTAGAAATTGTGAAGTCCACCAAAGAAATGGTTAGCCTGACGGATGCCAATATTATATGTTCCGGTGGGCGAGGATTGGGAGAGGCCTGTGGATTTGATTTGATGAAGCAATTTGCCGATAAGTTGGGCGGTGTAGTGGGTGCTTCTAGAGCAGCTGTGGATTCCGGGTGGATTGACCATGCCAATCAGGTAGGCCAAACAGGCACTACCGTGAAGCCCAACATCTATTTTGCTTGTGGAATCTCCGGAGCCATACAACATTTAGCCGGGATGCAGTCTTCTGATATCATCGTGGCCATTAACAAGGACCCGGATGCACCCATCTTTGAGGTGGCAGATTACGGAAT
>CALFUG010000017.1 GCA_937928455.1 uncultured Clostridia bacterium | reverse complement strand
CCCATAAAGGATGCCCTCATCAATGTGTGTTCTGTAACCAACACCAGATTACCGGAGGAAAAAAACAAGATCCGGAGCAAATCATCCATCGATATTTGTCCACACTGAAACGAGAGGAACTCCACCATTTGGAGCTGGCTTTTTATGGAGGCAGCTTCACTGCCATCCCGGAGGAAGAGCAGGAGTATTGCTTGAAGTTGGCTAAGAGTTACAAGGACCGGGGCATCATTACCGCGATCCATCTATCTACTCGCCCGGATTATATGGGTAAGAAGGTGCTGGACCGCTTGTGTCGGTATGAGGTGGATGTGGTGGAATTAGGGGTGCAGTCTTTTCATCCTCAAGTGTTGGAGCAGAGTGGTCGGGGTCATACTGCGGATCAAGTGGAAGAGGCTTGTAGATTCATTCAAGAAAGAGGCATTCATCTGGGAATCCAATTGATGGTTGGTCTCCCCGGAGATTCTCCGGAACGATGCGTATATTCTGCAGAAAAAACCGTAGAAATGGGCCCCCAACTCGCACGAATTTATCCTACCGCCGTGTTGAAAGGGACGCCCCTTTATGATATGTGTGAGAAAGATTTGTTTGTGCCCTGGGATTTACAATCCTCGGTGCAAACCGCTTGCGATATGGTAAAAATTATCCGTGGAGCCGAGATTCCTGTGATTCGGATGGGGCTGAAGGCTTCGGATATTTTAATGGACAAAGAAGAAGTGGTGGCCGGCACCTTTCATCCCTCTTATCGCCAATTGGTAGAAAGTAGGCTTTCCAAGGAAAAGATGGAGGAAGCCCTTCGTTCCGCCCTGCGCAAGACAGAAGGTGTTCATCAGAGGGTACACTTTTCCGCCAATGACAAGGGGTTTTCCTATTTAGTCGGATATAAAAAATCCAACAAGGAATATTTTGCCAATACGTATCCCGGGTTGGATTTTAAATACACTGTTGATGATATGTTAAGAGATTTCGAAATCGGAATCAGCCTTTCATAATGTTGGACTTACCCACGGCTTTACTTAGTAGGATGGCTATAATAATCCCTGCCACAAATTGACCGATATTCCAGGGAACTCCAATCCATGGGGCAATCCAGCTTCCATACATCACTCCTTCTGCTACAAAGTAGCCAATCACCATAAGAATCCCGCCGGGGACCATGGCGATTATGTTACGGGTGGCGGGAGAGAATCTTTTTGACTTGTTCAGTTCTACCAGAATGAAGCCGGTAATCAAAGCCATCAAACCTTTTATCACGAAGGTCCAGGGGGCCCACATGGCAAAGCCGCTGAGCAAGTCTCCCAGCACAGAGCCAAAGGCTGCGGCGATGGTGGCATAACGCCAACCCAGAATCAGCACGCTCAAATATATCATGGCATCTCCCAGGTGAACGTATCCTGTCGTAAGAGGGATGGGAATCCGGATAAACATGGTGCAGACGATGATGAGGCCCATCATCAGACTGGTTACTACAATTTTTTGTGTATGTTTCATGGGGTGAAAACCTCTCTTACTTAATATAGGTGTAGATTTCTTCCAGTGGCTTTCGGCCCGGGCTTTTCGCTCCTTCTTCCGGTACGCCCAGTGCCATCATGGCCACCAGGAAATATCCTTCCTGGAAAAAAATCTCTTCTTCCTTGGCCCATGCTTCGATTTCTTTACCCGCATAGTTGCCACTGGTGAGCCAGCAGGTGCCATAACCCATATCTACGGCTTTTAATGTGAGTGTTTGAAGAGCGGCCCCGATATTCTGCATGCCCGGATTGCGATGGTAGAGTAAATCTTCTAAAACCTCTTGGGGCGCATCGACTAGCTGATATTCCCGGTATCCGGATGGGATATAGTTTTCTGCAAACGCCAGAATCAACACAGGGGCTTCCGTGGCAAAAAGAGTGAAGTTTTTCGTAAACTTACGAAAACGTTGGGCCTTTTCTGGATCTACAGCATCCATTTTCCGGGCAATTTCTTCATTCTTATTTTCGATGATTTCCCGGATGCTCCTTTTGGCCACTTCTTGTTGGATGACCACAAAGTGCCAGTTCTGCATGTTTTTTCCGGAGGGCGCGGTACCAGCGGCTTGAATCAGTTCTCTCAAGCGGGCTTCCGGAATGTCCACGTCCTTGAATTTACGTATGCTTTGTCGAGTTTGTAGCAATTGATTGAGTTCCATGTTGTCCTCCTGGTATGTGCATTCTTATTTTTCGGAATGGGTGCAAGTTGCATCAGTTTCCAACAAGGATTCGATGGTGATTCCAATTTTGGTTTCGATATCCTGTATCAAATCCTTGGTGAGGGCTTTTTTAGCGAGAATAATTAATAGGGTAGTGGGATTACTTTGTGCCTTTTGAATCACATAATCCATTCGACGCTCTAAGCCCACAAATTGGTCTTCCATAATCATTCGGTCTGCCAAACAAACCATATCCAACTCGGTTAGTTGATCCATTTTCATATTGGGAGTATGTGTCATATGGTGGCGAACGATGTGAGCCTCTTCGGGATATCCCATCTCTTCCAAAAGATCGGCACCTTTGTTCCAGTGTTCCGGTTGGACTCGACACATATCATGAAGAAGCCCCGCTCTGCCAACCAAGTCCACATCTAAATGAAGACCATGGTCATTTAAGGCCTGGGTTAAGATTACCGCTACTTTTTCTACACAAAGGCAGTGGCGTATTACATGGTCAGGAGTTTCCTGCTGTGCCAGAATGTGAAGACATTCTTCCCGGCTCA
>CALFUG010000016.1 GCA_937928455.1 uncultured Clostridia bacterium | reverse complement strand
TAATCAGGGAAAGGAGTGTGGGAATATGGACCCCATGGAACTATTTGAAATAATGAGGAAGGCCGTCTTGGAGGGTGAAGAAGAGGAAGCTGTAAAATGGGCCAACGTGGCATTGGAAGAGGGTCTCCATCCTCAAGAGATTATGGATCAAGGATTTTTGGTGGGCATTCGCCAGGCGGGAGAGCTCTATGAACAGGAGGAGTATTTTTTGCCGGATTTGGTATGTGCAGCGGATGCTATGAAAGCGGCATTGGAAGTACTGGACCACGCTTTGAAGAAAGCCGGAAACAAGGAAGCCGGCGGGAAGACGGTAATGCTTGCCACGGTGCAAGGGGATGTGCATGATATTGGGAAAACCATTGTAGGGGCTATGTTGACAGCCAATGGTTGGAATTTGGTAGACTTAGGACAAGACGTGCCCAATGAAGAGGTAATTCAAGCGGTGGAAGAAAAAAGACCGGATATTTTAGGACTGTCGGCTTTATTGACATCTACCATGGAGGAACAGAAGGAAGTCATTCAAATGCTCCAAGAGAAGGGGCTTCGATCTCAAATTAAAGTCATGGTGGGGGGTGCCCCTGTCAATCAGGAGTGGGCGGACCGAATTGGTGCGGATGGGTATGCAGAAAGTGCCGTATCTGCCGTAAAACTAGCTCAGGAGTTGATAAAATAGGAGGAAACCACATGAACATGTTTGGCTCGGTTATGAGCAACCAAGAGTTGGATGGCATACATAAGCAGAGCATTTCCATATTGGAAGAGGTGGGGGTTCGTATTCGCAGTGAAAAGGCATTGGGGTTATTGGAGAACGAAGGGGCTCAAGTGGATTGGCAAGAGCAGACCGTTAAGATTCCCCGGGAGCTGGTAGAAAAATATTTGAAGCTATGCCCCAAAAGCTTTACTTTAGGGGCGAGAGTGGAGAAATATAATCTGGATATGCCCGGAAGAATTTCTACCATTAATTTAGATGGAACCGGAACCCGGGTCCGTGACTTTCATACGGGTCAACGCCGGGAAGCGGTGTTGGATGACGTGGCCAAGGCGGCTCGGGTCTTTGATGCCATGGAAGAAGGCACTGTCTTATGGCCGCCGGTGGTGGCCCATGATGTTCCAGTCGGTGCGGCGGGGATTTTGGGCGCTGCCACTGCATTTTTGCATTCCGGAAAGCACATACAAGATGAAATAAAGAAAGAGAAAGAAGTGTACTATGTGGAACAGCTACTTACGGCCATGACAGGGTCTCTGGATGAAGTGGTGAGAAGAAAGATATACTCTGCCACGTATTGCACGGTGGCCCCCCTTAGTCATGATAAAGAAATGTTGGAGGGAACCATGGCTTTGACTCGGCTGAAAGCCCCCATTCTGATGTATCCCATGCCTGCTAGTGGGAGCACGGGGCCTGCCAGCTTATATGCCAATATCGCTTTGGCAAACGCGGAGATTCTATCCAGTATTGTTATTTTTCAAGCCACCACACCAGGGACACCTCTCATTTATGGCGCGGCACTAGGGGCCATTGATCGGAGAAGCGGTGCATATCTGGAAGGTAGTGTGGAAACGGCATTGCAACTTACTGCCATGACCCAAATGGGAAAGTATTACGGATTCCCTACCATTGTTGCAGGATGTTTAACGGATGCCCATGAGATGGGATTTCAAGCCGCTATGGAAAAGACATTAACCTGTCTTCCCTTGGTGTTGGCCGGATGTGATGTTGTGCAGGGTGCGGGATTCCTGGAAAGCAGTATGACTCTATGCCTGGAACAAATTTTGTTAGATGGAGAAATATTGAAGTGTTGCCAACGAATGGCAAGAGGTGTGGATACGAGTTCGGAGAAAGCATTGATGGAAGAAATAGGCAGGGTAGGCCCTGGGGGACATTTCCTAAAAGAAAAAAGCACCAAGGCTTTGTTCCGCTCCGATGAGTACTTTAGTCCTTCCCTTAGTGTGAGAGAGCCATATGAATCCTGGGTTTCTTTGGGTTCACCGGACATGATTCGCCAGGGCAGAGCGCAAGTGGAAAAAATTCTGGAAAAAGAGATTACCCATCCAATTCCGGAACGGACGGAAAAAGTGATCCGTGAAATTATGGAAGAAGCGGGGAGAGAATTGTAGTGGGAGGAACTATTTGATGAAGAGAAACATGAAAGAATGGCAAGCGCAGGCGGTGGCTTCTGAGAGAAAAAAACCATTCCCCATTTTGTCTTATCCAGCAATACAAGACATGAAAATTTCTCTGGAAAGTTTAGTGAAGAGTGGAGATCATATGTCCAGAGCCATGGAAATCATCTCGGAAAAAACGGACATGATGGCGGCCATCGGGTTTATGGATCTTTCCGTGGAAGCGGAGGCCTTCGGATGTGAGGTAAAATATTTTGAAGGGGAGGTTCCTACGGTAAAGGGGGTTCTGGTAACCAATCAGCAGGACGCGGAAAATCTTTCCGTGCCGGAAGTGGGAAAAGGGCGGACCGGTGAATTTCTATATGGAATCGAGAAAGCGGTAAATATCATTCACCATCGCCCCACATTCGCAGGAATGATCGGGCCATTTTCCCTGGCGGGACGTTTGCTAGATGTAAACAAGGCGATGATTTACTGTAAGAAGAATCCGGAGATACTGGAGTCAGTTCTAGAGAAGGCGACTTCATTTTTGGTAATGTATGCCAAGGAATTTAAGAGATTGGGTGCAAACGGCGTTTTTATCGCAGAGCCATTGGCGGGATTGCTTTCTCCTGTGTTAGCTCAGAAATTTTCGGAACCGTACATCAGGTCTATCGTAGAACAAGTGCAGGACCAGGAGTTCCTCGTTTATTATCATAACTGTGGTCCATCCGCGGGAAAAATGGCAGAATCCCTGGTTACCACCGGATGCGCCGGTTACCACTTTGGAAATGCCGTAGATTTGTCATCTGTTGTAGGATTAATCCCGGAATCTATATTGGTGATGGGAAACATTGACCCCGCCACCAAATTTGTGAATGGCACTCCAGAAGATATGAAAGAAGCGGTTCAGACCCTGTTATATCGATACGGGACACGAAAGAATTTTATACCTTCTTCCGGATGCGATATTCCCCATACCGCTCCTTGGGAAAATATCGAAACCTTTTTCCAAGAGGTGAAAAAAACCTATGAACTTTATGGAAAACAATAGTTTCAGGGCTTTTATCTTGTGTTATAATTATCTTTTAAAGGATACTTTGAAAAACAGAAGGGGGTAGTAACATGAGTAAAAAGTTCGTCTATTTGTTCACCGAAGGTGGCGGAGATATGAAGGAGCTACTGGGTGGAAAAGGCGCAAATTTGGCAGAAATGACCAATTTGGGTATGCCGGTTCCGCAAGGATTTACCATCACCACTGAGGCTTGTATCCAATACTATGAGGACGGAGAGAGCATCGGTGTAGAGGTGAAGAATCAGATTTTTGAATATGTGGCAAAGATGGAGGAAATATGCGGGAAGAAATTCGGAGATGAAAAGGATCCCTTGTTGGTTTCTGTTCGATCCGGTGCCCGTGCATCCATGCCCGGTATGATGGATACGGTACTAAATCTTGGAATGAATGAGAAGGTGGCAGAGAGCCTGATTCGTTTAACGGAAAACCCAAGATTTGTTTATGATTCTTATCGAAGATTCATTCAGATGTTTTCGGATGTGGTGATGGAGCTTCCAAAAGTCGAGTTTGAAGAAATTCTGGACCAGATGAAAAGTCAACGGAAGGTACAGTATGACGCAGATCTAAGCGCGGATGATATGAAGGAGTTAGTGGGGCAGTTCAAGGCGTTTTATCGGGAGAAGATGGGAACTGTATTCCCGGAAGATCCGAAGGAGCAGCTCATGGCAGCCATACAAGCTGTATTTCGAAGTTGGAATAATCCCCGTGCTATCTCCTACCGTAGAATGAATGATATCCCGGGAAGCTGGGGAACGGCTGTCAATGTGCAGTCCATGGTGTATGGCAATATGGGCAATGACTCCGGGACCGGGGTGGCATTTACCAGAAACCCCGCAACGGGAGAGAAAAAATTATTTGGTGAGTTCCTGATCAATGCACAGGGTGAAGATGTGGTGGCGGGTATCCGCACGCCGGAAACCATTGAGAGATTACAGGAGATTATGCCCTCGGTATACCAGGAGTTTTCTCAAATTGCGGCCAAATTGGATGCCCATTATAAAGATATGCAAGATATGGAGTTTACCATAGAAAAGGGGAAGCTCTACATGCTTCAAACCAGAAATGGGAAACGTACCGCTCACGCCGGATTACGAATTGCCGTGGATCTGGTAGAAGAAGGGACATGTACCAAGGAAGAAGCCATCTTAAAGGTTGATCCAAAATATTTAGATACTTTGTTGCATCCTCAATTTGACCCGGAGGAAATCAATAAAGTACAGCCGGTTGCCAATGGGTTGGCTGCATCCCCCGGAGCGGCTTGTGGTGCCGTTTTCTTTACGGCGGATGATGCCACCAAGGCCGCAAAGAACGGCCCGGTGCTACTGGTGAGGGTGGAAACTTCACCGGAGGATATTGAAGGTATGAATGCGGCAGAAGGCATTTTGACAGCCCGTGGCGGAATGACATCTCATGCAGCGGTAGTGGCCAGAGGGATGGGAAAATGTTGCGTGTCCGGATGTGGGGCATTGCAAATAGATTATCAAAAAAAGCAAGTGACCATTGATGGTCATGTGGTGAAAGAAGGGGAGTTCCTGTCTATCGATGGAACTTCGGGCAATGTATATCTAGGGAAGGTTCCTACAGTGGAGGCGGAGGTTAGTGGTAATTTTGCTCAGGTTATGGAGTGGGCAGATGAGTTAAGGGTGTTAAAGGTTCGAGCTAATGCGGACACTCCCAAGGACTCGGAAATTGCCGTTGAATTTGGCGCCCAAGGAATTGGTCTTACCAGAACAGAGCACATGTTCTTCAGTGAAGAGCGAATTTCTGCTGTTCGAGAGATGATTGTCTCCAAAACCAAAGAGCAACGAGAAAAGGCACTGAAAAAGCTACTTCCCATGCAACAAAGTGATTTTGAAGGAATCTACAAGGCCATGGGAGAGCGACCGGTCACCATTCGACTTCTGGATCCTCCGCTTCATGAGTTTTTGCCCACCCAGGAGGAAGACATTAGAGATCTAGCAGAGAATATGGGAATCTCCTTTGAAGAATTGAAGGCTACCGTAGACGGTTTACATGAAGCCAACCCCATGATGGGCCATCGTGGTTGTCGTCTATCCGTCAGCTTCCCGGAAATCGGCGACATGCAAGCCCGCGCCATTATTCGGGCCGCAATCCAAGTGAACCAGGAAACTGGCATGAACATCGTACCGGAAATCATGATTCCTCTTATCGGTGAATACAAGGAAATGCGATATGTGAAGGAAATCATCGTACAAGCGGTGGAAGATGAGTTGAAAAAGGCCGGTTCCCAGATTACTTACTTAATTGGAACCATGATTGAAGTTCCGCGTGCTGCCCTGACGGCCGATGAGATCGCCAAAGAAGCAGAATTTTTCAGCTTCGGAACCAACGATTTGACCCAAATGACCTTTGCTTTCAGTCGAGACGATGCCGGAAAGTTCCTGGGGGATTACTATAGCAAGAAAATCTACGAGAGCGATCCTTTTGTTCGATTTGATCAAGAAGGTACGGGGAAGCTGGTGGAGATGGCGGTAGAGCTGGGTAGGAAAACCAGGAAGGATCTAAAGCTTGGGGTTTGTGGAGAGCATGGCGGAGACCCCGCTTCCGTGGAATTTTTCCATCGGGTCGGTTTGGACTATGTTTCCTGTTCTCCCTTCCGAGTGCCCATCGCCCGACTGGCGGCGGCTCAAGCTCAGGTGAAATTCCCCAGATAGGGGTTGATGGTGAATAAGAAAGGCCTATAAAAGAATGTGAAGAATCATGAGTGAGCAGTCAAAGTACTTTGGCTGCTCTTCTTTTAATGGAATGTTTTTCTTGTGATAATGTCTCTTTCTTTCCCGGATTCCTTGGGGTATAATTACTTTGTGTGGAACAGACGTGGGGGCGGATAGGTCCTGGTGGGTCTCACAGACTTCAAATCTGATGTGGGGTGGTTTTGCCGGCCCAGGTGGGTTCGATTCCCACACGCTCCTGCCAAAAAAAGAAAGGGGGTGTTTCTTGTGACGGAAAAAGAAAAAAGAAGGCTAACTGAGTTATCGTCCAAATCCGGTTGAGCAAGCAAAATGGCCCCTGGAACCTTGGCACAAGTTTTGTGTCATTTGGAGGGGAATCGAAATAACGAGGATCCAAACTTATTGATTGGATTTGATTTGATGGACGACGCGGGTGTATACCAATTGTCGGAGGAGGTTGCCTTGGTGCAAACGGTGGACTTTTTCACGCCCATCACGGATGACCCCTTTACTTTTGGAACCATAGCCGCCACAAATGCCTTGAGCGATATTTATGCCATGGGCGGTACACCCATGACCGCTCTTTCCATTGCATGCTTCCCGGAAGATCTTTCACCGGACATTTTGGTGGAAATTCTCAAAGGAGGAGAGAGTAAATTGAAGGAGGCGGGGGTTGCTCTGTTGGGGGGGCATACGGTGAATGATCCGGAGCTAAAGTATGGCTTTTCTGTCACTGGCACGGTACACCCTGGTCAGATATGGACCAATGGAAGGGCCCAAGAAGGAGATGCCTTGGTGCTGACCAAACCTTTGGGTACGGCAGCCATTGCCACCGCAGTAAAAAGAGGGGCCGTATTGGAAAAAGATGTTCAGCCTGCCTTATTATCCATGAGCACGCTGAATCGAAAAGCCATGGAATGTATGAAAGATTATGAAGTACACAGTTGTACCGATGTGACGGGATTCGGGTTAATGGGTCATGGAATTGAAATGGCGAAAGCCTCCGAAATGAAATTGACGGTATGGGTAGATTCTCTTCCGGTTTTGCCCAAGGCGATGACCTTTATACAAGAGGGCTTGGTACCGGGCGGAAGTTACTCTAACCTCAGTTACTTTGAGCCTTATCTTGTTTGGGGGGAAGTTACGGAGCATCAGAAATTGTTGCTGGCAGACCCCCAGACCTCCGGAGGGTTATTGGTGGCCCTTCCCAAAGAACAGGCAGAAGCATTGCTACAGAAGATTCACCAGAATCAGCCCGTAGAAGGAAGTATTATCGGGGTGGTGGAAAAAAGAGAGAAGGAAGGTCCCTGGCTAGTGGTGCAGGACCATAAATAACAAAGGAGAGCTCCTTGAATCAGGATAATTTGCAGGACCGGCTTCGACAGATTCCTCCTGTCCATGAAATATTGGAAATGAATGAAGTGGCTACCTATGTAGCCACTTATGGTCGAGCCCTGGTTGTGGAGAAAGTTCAGGGAGCTCTGTTCGTTATGAAGGAAGAAATCCGAGAAGCCCATCTGGCGGGGGAACCGTCTTTCGAAGAGAACCGTATTCGAGGCCGGATTCTAGAAGAAATTTCCCAAGGTTTGGTTGTGGCAGAGGCCGGAAGGTTAAAAAAAGTCATCAATGCCACCGGCATCGTCCTTCACACGAATTTGGGGAGGGCACCACTACCGGAGAAAGCCGTTATGCACATTGCAGAAACAGCCAAGGGCTATTGCAATTTAGAGTATGATTTAGTAAAAGGTGAGAGGGGTTCCAGACAAGACCAAGTCGAGCAATTGTTAACAGATATCACCGGCGCCAAAGGGGCGATGGTGGTGAACAATAATGCGGCTGCAGTGTTTCTAGCTTTACATGCTTTTGCCAAGGATAAGGATGTACTGGTGTCTCGAGGACAGTTGGTAGAAATCGGAGGGTCTTTCCGAATTCCTGACATTATAGCCCAAAGCGGTTGCCACTTGGTAGAAGTTGGGACCACAAATAAAACGAAAATTACCGACTATCGAGAAGCCATTACATCAGATACTGGGATGCTGTTAAAAGTACACACCAGCAATTATGTGATTTCTGGATTTACCCAAACGGTTTCTCTGAAAGAGCTGGTGGCCTTAGGAGAAGAAACCGGATTCATGGTGATGGAGGATTTGGGTAGCGGTAGCCTGGTGGATTGGGATGATCTGGGTGTGGTGGATGAGCATTCCGTACAACGTTCCATTTCTCAAGGCGCCCATCTGGTTACCTTTAGTGGAGATAAGTTGTTGGGAGGGCCTCAGGCCGGCATTCTTGTTGGGGAGAAATCCTTGATTGAGACCTTAAAAAAACATCCCATGGCTCGTGTACTCCGCTGCGATAAATTGACTTTGGCTGCCCTTCAATCGGTGTTGGAAATCTACAGAGATCCCAAGAGGGCTCGACAAGAAGTTCCCGTGTTGAACATGATTTACCAACCCCTGGAAATTTTAATGGAAAAAGCCCATGGCTTGAAAGCGATGGTGCAAGTGGCCATGGGGGATGGAACGCAGGTAGAAATACGAACAGCGAAAGCAGAAGTGGGAGGAGGCTCCCTACCGGGGCTGCAATTGGAAAGCCCCTCGGTTTGGGTGAAACCGATGGAAAAGAAGCTCCATTGGTGGCAAGAAAGATTGAGAACAGGAAACGAGCCGGTGGTAGTTCCTATCCAGGATGATGGGCTGATGTTTCATGTTCGAACCTTGTCCATAGAAGACATGGGAACTATATCAAAAGAATTGAAAAAACTGGTTCAAAAGGAACAAATTGGGAAAATATAGAGATATGAGATATGGGAGGTGACAAAAATGATTCAGGTTACAAATGCAGCCGCCAGCAAGTTTAAAGAGATTGCGGCTAAAGAAAAAAATCCGGATGAAATCATGCTTCGGATTGCGTTCGGAGGTATCAGTTGAGGGGGTCCTCGATTGCTATTGTCTCTGGATGAGGCAAAGAAAAAGGGAGATATTGTGGTAGAGTCCAACGGTGTAAAAGTGGTGTTTTCCAGACAAATTGAAGGCCACGTGGAAAAGGCCACCGTGGATTATCGTAACAAATGGTACGACCGAGGGTTCCGATTGACGGGATTGTCCTACGGAAGATGTTAAAAAAATTAGCCCGCAACTTATCTTTGTGAGATAAGAGGGCTATTTTTTTATGGGCAGCATCGATATATTTCAGTATAAATCAACTTGCCGCCAATCCGTTGAGATTCCATTAGACTAAAGTGTGTGACCGGGTATAGTATATTGGGGAAATCCGGCTCCTGTATTTTTTTGCTGGTGACTTGGCGTCCAATAGTGAGATGGGGCATATAGGTTCGAAACTCGATGTTAAACCCTGCCACTCGCAGCCGGTCGGCTAATTCTTTTTGAAGTTTCATTAACAAGGGACATTTTTCACATCCCAACCAATATACGTCCCCTCCTTCCCGTTGGAATGTTCCCATTCGGTCCAGGGTGAGAGGAAATGGGATCCATTTAATACTGTTCATAATGTTAGAAATCTCTTCCAATCTTTCCCCAGGAACTTCCCCCAAAAAAACCAGGGTCAAGTGAAAATGATCTTCCTGGGTGAACCTACCGCTTTCGGCATGATTTCGGATTTTATTTCTCAACACCAATATTTCTCGTTTGGTTTTGTCATCAAAAGGAATTGCAATAAATAGTCTCACCACTGAGCCCTCCAACGTTCCGATTCTCATTACATGCTAACACATTTCAAGGGATTATGCTATAATGAGATATGATGAATAAGAGTGAAACAGGGCGAACCACCAAGCAAAAAAACCTGGATATTTTTTATGGGGGAACCCTCACCAAAGCCTACGAGTTTTTCGGAGCCCACCCCCAAGGGGATGGAGTGATGTTTCGAGTGTATGCTCCTCAAGCCCGAGAAATATTTTTGGTGGGAGATTTTAACCTTTGGCAACGAAAAAACCGTATGGAGAAGATAGACCAAGGCGGTGTTTGGGAATTGTTGGTGGAGGGAGTGAAACCCTTTGACTCCTATAAATATTGCATTATTACACCATCTGGGGAGGCGTTATATAAAGCAGACCCCTACGGATTTCATTGTGAAAAAAGGCCGGAAACCGCATCGAAGTACTTCGATATAGAAGGTTTTATCTGGGATGATAGAGCTTTCATGGAAAATCGAAAAAAACCTTCGTTGCAGACCGGACCTTTTTGTATATATGAGGTACATTTCGGTAGCTTTCGAAAGGAAGTGGCATCGTATCGTCAGTTTGCGGAGGTGCTGATTCCTTACGTAAAGGAAATGGGATATACCCATTTGGAGCTTATGCCGGTGATGGAATATCCGTATGATCCTTCTTGGGGGTATCAGGTAACAGGGTATTTTGCGCCTACTTCCCGGTATGGGACACCTCATGAACTCATGTGGTTCGTGAACCGGTGTCATCAAGAAGGGCTGGGAGTCATTCTTGATTGGGTGCCGGCCCATTATCCCAAAGACGAAGCCGGATTGTATCGTTGGGATGGCTCTCATCTTTATGAATACGAGAATGAGAAAAAGAGATACCACCATCAATGGGGCACCGCAGTATTTGATTGGGGCAAGCCACATGTACGTAGTTTTCTCATATCCAATGCACTTTACTGGTTGAATGAGTATCATTTTGATGGAATACGAGTCGATGCGGTATCATCCATGTTATATTTGGATTACAATCGATCGGAAGGGGAATGGGAGCCGAACCAGTTTGGTGGAAATGAAAATCTGGAAGCGGTTTCGTTCCTAAGAGAGCTAAATCAAAAGGTGCAGGAAGAGGCCCCGGATTGCATGATGATCGCGGAGGAGTCCACGGCCTGGCCGGCGGTGACAGCTCCAGTGGAGTCAGGGGGGTTGGGCTTTGACTATAAGTGGAATATGGGGTGGATGAATGATACCCTTAAATACATGACAATGGAGGAAGAAGATCGAACCAGAAACGCCCATCGCATGACGTTTCCTATTACCTATGCTTTCGGAGAAAAATATATCCTGCCCTTGTCCCACGATGAAGTGGTGCATTTAAAGGGTTCGATTCTCCAAAAGATGCCGGGGAATAAAGAAGAAAAAATGATGCAGCTTCGAGCCTATATAGGCTACATGATGGCGCATCCCGGGAAAAAGCTTTTGTTTATGGGCGGGGAAATGGCCCAGGAAACCGAGTGGGACTATAAAGAGGAACTTCCGTGGAGTTGCCTGGAACAACCGGATCATGGGAACTATTTTCAAATGATAAAAAGTTTGAATCATTTTTATCGGGCCACACCTGCCTTATGGCAATTGGATCATGAGCCAAAAGGGTTTGAGTGGATTGATGTACAAAAGGCGAAAGAAGGCCTGCTATTATTTGAGAGAATGGACTTTCAAGGAAATCGACTCATCGTGGTATCCAATTTTTCAAAAAAAATCATAGGAGATATTCCTTTGCCCAAGGGGAATCACTACCAGGTGGCTTTTTCAACCAACCCGAATCCGGGAGCAATCACTATCACAGAAAAAGGTATCACCATTCCCGGGTATACCACCGGGTTTATCACAAGGGAGGTGGAGTAAATGTCTGCAATATCTAAGAAGGAATCCATCGCTATGCTATTGGCCGGCGGTCAGGGAAGCCGATTGGGGACTTTAACGGATACGGTGGCCAAACCAGCGGTCCCATTCGGTGGAAAGTATCGAATCATTGATTTCCCTTTGTCCAATTGTGTGAATTCGGGAGTGGATACCATAGGCGTGTTAACGCAGTATCAGCCCTTGGAATTAAATGCATATATTGGAAGCGGCCAGCCTTGGGATTTGGATCGGCTTTATGGGGGAGTGACTATTTTGCCCCCCTATGTGAAGGGAAAAGCAGGAGAATGGTATAAGGGTACGGCCAATGCCATATACCAAAACATTCACTATATTGAGTTATATAATCCGGAATACGTATTTATTTTGTCCGGAGACCATATTTACAAAGCCAACTATCGATTGATGTTGGAATATCACAAGGAGAGAGATGCAGATTGCACCATTGCCGTCATCGATGTTCCCTTGGAGGAAGCTTCCCGCTTCGGAGTGATGAGTGTAAAAGAGGATCTTCGAATTTATGATTTTCAGGAGAAGCCTGCGAAGCCGGAAAGTACATTGGCATCAATGGGGGTGTATGTTTTTACCTGGAAAAAGCTGCGGGAGTATCTGGAACTGGACGAGAAGGACCCTTCTTCCCAAAAGGATTTCGGGAAGAACATCATCCCCCGGATGATACAAGAAGGTCAAAAAATGTATGCATACCCATATAAGGGATATTGGAAGGATGTAGGAACCATCCAGTCCCTATGGGAAGCTAACATGGATATATTAGATAAAGACAAAGGGATAGATTTGGATGATCCCCGATGGAAAATATATTCTCGTAATCCACTGATGCCACCCCATTATGTTGGGAATACCGCCTACTTAAAAAATTCTTTCATCACGGAAGGTTGTACTGTGGAAGGCACCATAGATCATAGTATATTGTTCCCCGGAGTGGTGGTGGAAGAAGGGGCGGTGGTGTTGAACTCTATTGTTATGCCGGGAGCTAAAATTTCGAAACATAGTCGTGTGGAATACTCTATTATTATGCCACAAGCCATTGTGGCGCCTCATCAGGTGGTAGGACATATACCAAGCCCGGGAGAGGAAGAAGGGGGAATTACGGTTTTTGCAGGAGAGGAGGTACACCATGGATAATATTCTGGGAATCATTTTTTCCTATAGTGACCGAGCCGCTATGCGAGAATTGACAAAGGTACGAACCTTGGCAAGTTTGCCGGTGGCCGGGAAGTATCGCATTATCGATTTTCTTCTCTCAAGCTTTGTAAACTCGGGGATTTACGATATTTCTGTCATCACCAATAGCAATTACCATTCTTTGTTGGACCATTTGGGTTCCGGAAAGGATTGGGATTTGACACGAAAAATTGGGGGGATGAGAATCCTAAGTCCATTTTCCAGATCCGATCATACCAATGGGGAGTATAAAGGAATGCTGGATGCCCTATATCGAAATCTATATTCGATTAAAAAATCCCATGCGGAATATGTTATTATGACCGGAAGCTCCATCGTGTGCAATTTGGATTACCAGGAATTAACCAATGCCCACATCCAAAGCGGGGCAGATTTGACGGCGTTATATACCAAGTCCATGAATGGAGGGAAGACGGTTCCCCGGGGCGTGGGTGTGATTAAAATTAACAAGGATGGTCGAATCTATGACCTCTATATTAACCAGGATGATGTGCGCCTTCAAGATGTGAACTGGTGCTTGGATGTTTTTGTGATGAAGAAATCTTTATTGGAAACCTTGGTGGCGGATGCGGTTTCTGTTGGATTGACGGATTTCTATATGGATGTGATTAAGCGGTTGGCAGCCACGCTGAAGATGCAGGGATTGGAAACCACTCAACAGTTTTTCGAAATCAGCAATGTAAAGGGATATATGCAAGCCAATATGAATTTTCTTAAAAAATCATATCGGGAAAAGGCTTTTGAAAAACCGGTATTTACTAAGGTTAAAGATAGTGTGCCCACCCTTTATCGAGAGGGAAGCTACGTGAGGAATTCTCTCATAGCAGACGGATGTAAGATTGAAGGAACGGTGGAAAACTCCATTCTGTCCCGGGGCGTTCGGGTAGAAGCCGGTGCGGTGGTACGCCATTCCATTATTATGCAGAATACGGATATTCAGAGTGGCGCCCGGGTGGAGCATGTAATCTCCGATAAAGATGTGATTGTACGGGAAGGGCGAGAAGTCATCGGCCATGAGAAATACCCCTTGTTAATTGAAAAAAGCACCATAGTATAGGAGTCTATGAAAGTACTCTTTGTGAGCCCGGAAGGGGCTCCTTTTGCAAAAACGGGAGGCTTGGGAGACGTGGCGGAGGCTCTGCCAAGAGCATTGAAAGACCGCCAGATGGAAGTGAAGGTTATACTCCCTTATTACCGATCCATTGAGAAAACCCATGGTCATCAGATGAAAGAGGTGGCCCGATTTGTAGTATCCTTGGGCTGGAGAAAAAGAGAGTGCCGTGTGCATCATCTTTCTCATGAAGATATGGACTACTGGTTTGTTCAAGGAGAGGACTACTTTGATCGGGACAATCTATACGGTTATGGGGATGATGGGGAGCGCTTTGCATTCTTTAGTTTGGCTGTCTTGGAATTTCTGGGACATGGAGACTATTCACCCGACATCATCCACTTGTCGGATTGGCAGACTGCCCTGGTACCGGTTTTGTTGAAAACCCGGTACGGGCAAAAGGGTGGGTACTCTCATATAAAAACAGTGTTTACCATCCATAATATTCACTACCAGGGAATTTGTCACCTTTCTTTTCTCAAGGATGTACTGGATATGGAAGAAGAAGGAAAGTTTTTATTGCTTCATGAAGATCAAGTGAATCTCATGAAGGGAGGAATCCTTGCTTGCGATGCACTCACCACCGTAAGCCCCACCTATGCCGAGGAAATCCAAACACGGGAATTTGGAATGGGGCTCCAAGAAGTCATAGGAAAAGAATCCCACAAGCTTACAGGTATATTAAATGGCATTGACGAAAAAAAATATAATCCGGCGACAGACCGGTGGATAAGGACTCCCTATGATGAAAATCATCTATCGGGAAAGCAAGCGTGTAAAAAACAATTACAGAAGAGGGTTGGGCTACCACAGGATGAAAGGGTTCCGTTGATTGGGTTGGTGACTCGTCTCGACCCGCATAAAGGAATCACCCTTATTATGGAGGGGCTGCGCGAATTAATGGATTTGGGAATTCAACTGGTTTTGTTGGGGTCGGGAAATCGGGAGATGGAGGAATTCTTTTTAGAGAAAGCCAAGCAATACCCGAACCAATTTTCCGCTCAGTTAGCCTTTGACGAAGTGTTAGCCCGGGAGATTTACAGTGGTGCCGATTTTTTTCTCATGCCATCCTTAAGTGAGCCCTGTGGATTGGCGCAAATGATTGCCGCTCGATATGGGACGCCACCTATTGTTCGAAAAACCGGGGGTTTGTCCGACAGCATTATGGAATTTCATCCTGGGGAAAAAGTGGGGAATGGCTTTCTTTTCCAAGGTAAAACCACAGTTGAAATGAGGAGCGCCGTAGAAAGAGCCTTGAATATCTACAGGGACAAGGAAGCGTTAAAAGACTTGCAGCGACAGGCCATGGCCTGGAATTTTTCATGGGGTACCGGTGCTGCGGCATATTACCATCTGTATCGCCAGCTGATAGAAGAAGTGGAAACGGAACAGTCTTCTGGCCTGGAGTGGATGCAAGAGGGCGTAATGTATCAAATCTTTCCGGATCGCTTCTGTAGAGACCGCGGTATGGCCATACCTCCCATGAATAAGGACTACATTTTGCGAGAGGATTGGGGAGGAACTCCCCATGAAGGTCCTTTTGAAGACGGTACATGGAACAAAGAGTTTTTTGGTGGAAATATACCGGGAATTACTTCGAGACTGGATGATTTACAGGATTTGGGTGTGACGGTGATTTATCTGAATCCCATTTTTGAAGCATACTCCAACCACCGGTATGACACTGCAGATTATTTGGCCATCGACCCTATGTTGGGCACTTTGGAAGATTTTATGCATCTGGTAGAAGAGGCCAATAAGAGAAATATTCGCATACTTCTGGATGGGGTCTTTAATCATACGGGAAGCGACAGCAGATATTTTAATAAAGAAGGCCGATATCCTGACTTAGGGGCATATCAAAGCCAGGACTCTCCATACTATCCTTGGTACAGCTTTCAAAAGTACCCGGAGGAGTATACGGGCTGGTGGGGAATTCCCACTTTGCCGGCAGTCAATGAAACAGAACCTAGTTATATGGAGTTCATGGCAAAGGGAGATCATTCAGTCATCCGTACTTGGATGAGAGCAGGAGCCGCTGGCTTTCGACTGGACGTGGCAGACGAATTGCCGGATGAGTTTCTGGATGCGGTGGCGAAAACCATTCGTGAGGAAAGGGAAGACGGTTGCATCGTGGGTGAGGTATGGGAAGATGCTTCCAATAAAGTGGCCTATGGTGTGAAACGCCAGTATTTTAAAGGAAAACAGTTGGACTCTGTGATGAACTATCCCTTAAAGGACGCCTTGGTGGAATATTTGACCCAACATCACAACGGAGAAATCATGGCTTACCGGGTAAAAAAATTGTGGGAAAATTATCCCAGGAGTGCATTTCGTCAGCTGATGAATATACTGGGTACTCATGATACAGCCAGAATTCTCACGGCATTATCCGAAGGTAGCTTGGGGGAGAAAGAAACCAGAGACAGGCATGGAATTGCCCTGCTGGTGTGGGCATTGATGCCGGGGATACCCTGCATATATTATGGGGATGAATTGGGATATGTAGGAGGAAAAGAACCTCATAACCGTGGCTGCTATGATTGGGATAAACGGGATGAGGAAATTTTTCGACGATACACAAGTATTTTAGATTTCAGGGCAAGTATTGAAAATATTGGGGCCTTGGAGTATGCTCCCTATATAGGAGAAAAAGGAGTATTTGGATTCATACGAAGAGACGGCAGTCGAGAGTTGTTGGTAGTAGTGAATGCAGGGGACGAAGTGGAGATTGATCTCCAACGGGAGAGAGCTCCGGACAGCAAGATGGAGTTTCAGGTAGAAAAGATAGGAAGGGGAACCTATCGCCTCCAGAAATATGGCGGGCTGGTTCATTATTATGGATAGGGAGGGATAAGAAAAGATACCATGAGAGAAGATAAAATGATGGATTTTCAACAAGAAGTGGATAAAAGAGTGGCTTGGATCCAAAAAATTATGAAGACCAGCGGGGCCAACGGAATTATATTTGGGAATAGTGGGGGTAAAGATAGTGCGTTGGTAGGTATCCTATGCAAAATGGCTTGTGACGACACGGTAGGAATTATTATGCCTTGTCAGTCAAAAAGAAATTTCGGAGAGGATATGGAGGATGGAAGAGCGTTGGCGGAATCTTTCCAAATTGAGAGCCG
>CALFUG010000015.1 GCA_937928455.1 uncultured Clostridia bacterium | reverse complement strand
ATCCGAACTGGCATATAGCTTTGGTAGCATGGAGAGCCTTTTCATTCGGGATGGAAGCCAGGACAAATATTATCGTATCATTGGCAATGGAGAAAATCTGGAGAAGACGCCCTTTCTTTCTCTATACCAAAGAACAGCAATCAATGCCCACGTGGCATATCCCCTGTCCCTTTTGATGGGAGAGGCAGAAGCCAATCCGGTGTTGGTACCATTGCCCAATGAATTCCCATATACCATTACCACCTATACCAACGAACGAGCGATTGGAGGAGAAGACTTTGAGCGGAGTCTGGCGAAAACCTTTTTCGGCAACACCTTTGACTTTACGCGAATCATTCAGGATGCCAAAGGCACCAACACCTATATGTATGGTTATGGACAGCGGGTATTGGTGGCAACCAAAGACGGCACCTTTCGATACCAGGAAGAGACGGCCGTGACCCAGGACGTAAAGCTTTTGGACAGCTTAGAAATCGCCCTGGAATTTTTATCGAAGCATGGAGGAACCCAAGGTGCTTCGGAGGAAATCTACGCCCTTCACCTCTCGGATATTCAGCAGCAAACCAGCCGGCCTTCCTCGGTGCGTTTTCTCTTTGACCTATGGGAAAAAAGTGCCGTGCGATATGAGGGGGGAGGCGCTCTGGCCATCACCGTAGTGGGAGAGCAAGTCGTTGAATTTACCCGGGACTTTTATATTCCGGAAAAAACCCAAACCCAGCCTTTCTCGGCAGGAGACTACACCGCCGTGAATGTGCTGGCCACCAACTATGAACAGATGGCAGCGGTTCTCATGGAAGCAGGCTTCTTTCAGGACAAAAGAGAAGAGTCATTATCATTGGTGCTGCAAAGCATTCAAAGCATTCGTTTAGCAGAGACTCGTTTTGCCAAAACTCAGGAAGGTATGGGGAAAATAGAGACTTGTTGGTGTTTCTTTATCGAAGAGGATGGAAAGCAGATGGAATTTTATTATAGTATTAGAGATGCCCTTCCTATGGGGCATACCTTTCGATAGAGGAGTATAATCATGGATTGGGCCAAAGCCAAGACCATCATCATCATAGCGCTCCTACTTACCAACCTGTTCCTGATTGCCATCTACGGGGATTTTGGGGTGAAGGACAAGCCGCAAACATTTGATCGAGCCGCACTGATTCAGCTTTTGGAAGAGCGGGGCGTGGTATTGGAGGCGGCAATTCCGGAAAGGCCAAAAGACATGGAGTTGCTTTCGGTAGAGGTAATCCATTCCAGTCAGGAGGACATACAAGCCCTTTTGGAGAGCCAGGGGGCGGCAGATCTCTTTTGGTTGCCGGAGACTTGGCGGGAGAGCGGAGCCTGGGATATTGAGAAGCCCGGTAGACAGGAAGCCTACCTGGAATGTGCCGGGAATTTTGCCATGGCATTAGGCGTTTCTAATCCCCAGAACGATTCAGCGGAAGTAGATCAAGAGGGGGAAGAGGTGACAGTGACTTTTCGAAACCAGTATGATGGGATTCCCTTGGAAGGAAGCCGTTTATCGGTCATTTTCCGACAAGGAAGGATGATTGGGGGAGAAGTTTTTTGGCTGGTACCTGCCGAATATAGCCGAAAAAAGGTATCGGTGGCCGATGCTTCCGTTGCCCTGCTCGCTTTGGTGAGTCAGAAAGAGGCGGAAGAAATTTGGGTAGTAGAAGAAATGAATCTGGTGTATTGGTTGGGAGATGACCCAGAAGATTTTGGGGATACTGTAGCGGACACCGCATTCCCGGCCTGGTATATACAGTACAATAATGGAGAAAAAAAATATGTCAATGCGGCCCAGTTCTAAAACGGATTTCTTAAAGTCATCTGGGTGAGTCATAAAAATATTACATCAGAGGAGACAACAATGAGTTTGCGATTTTGTTCTTTTTCCAGTGGAAGTAGTGGAAATTGCTATATGGTGCAGTCCCCGGAGACGGCGCTCTTAATTGATGCGGGGATCAGTGCCAAACGAATCATGATGGGCCTTGCGGCAACGGAAACCCCCGTTGAAAAGGTGAAAGGAGTCATGATTACCCATGAACATTCGGATCATATCCGAGGTCTTCGGGTGCTTCTAAAAAGACTGGGTCAGCCCCCGGCGTTTGCCAATCACTCTACTTGGCAAGCCATGGGTATGACCGAGTTTGTATCATTTCCCCAGGTGTTTGATACAGGGACTTCTTTTTGGGTGGGAGATATTCAGGTGAAAGCCTTTCCCACTTTTCATGATGCGGCGGAACCGGTGGGATATTCCTTTATGGCAGGTGGCCGGAAGCTATCCATCGTAACGGATACCGGAAAAATCGGAGATGTAATTCTGGAGGAAATTCGAGATGCGGATACCATCGTGATGGAGGCGAATCATGAAGAGGAGTTGTTGCTGATTGGTAGATATCCTTATTACTTAAAGCGAAGAATTCTCAGCGACAAGGGCCACTTGTCCAACCGGGCGGCGGCTCAGGCCTTGTGTCAGCTGCCGGAACGAGACCAAAGACAGCGCACCGTCCTTTTCGCCCATCTCAGCAAGGAAAATAATTTTCCCGAAAGTGTAATGCAGACCGTGGGGGAAATTTTTCCTCAGGGAGAGCATTTTGCCATGGATATATTATTGCGAGATCAGATTAGTTGCATTTATATGGTGTAATGCAAAAACCATTTGGGAAGGTAGTTAGAATATGAACATCACTCTCCTCTGCGTGGGGAAGTTAAAAGAAGAATATTGGCGGAAAGCCCAGGAGGAATATGCCAAAAGATTGACCCGTTATGGCACGTTGCAAGTGGTGGAGGTGCGGGAGCGAGACAATGTGGAAAAAGAAGGAGAAGACATCCTGAAGAGAATTCGGGAGGAGGATTATCTCATTGCCCTTGCCATTTTAGGGAAAACCATGGATTCCGTAACCTTGTCTCGGCATTTGGAAAACTTATCGATTCAAGGGAAAAGCAGCATTACTTTCGTCATTGGCGGTTCCCTGGGCTTATCGCAATCCGTCTTGAACCGAGCCAATTTCACCCTTAGCTTTTCCAAGCTGACCTTTCCCCACCAGATGATTCGAATTTTCCTTTTAGAACAAATATATCGCAGTTACAAGATTATGAAAGGGGAGGTGTATCACAAATGAGCAATCGGACCTTCTCCGTGCAGAAGGCGCTTTTGGGAGAAATCAATCAATATGAAAATGCAGTGCCCCATCGAGATGCCTCACCGGACTGGGAACGGCTTCATTTGGCCAGCTGTGGTCGTTTGGGGTATATGCTGGCGGAACAGCGGGGCCTCGATCCGGAATTGGCTGCCATTGCATGCTCTTGCCATGACTATGGAAGAATTGTTACCGGTCGCCAAGAGGGACATGCAGAATGGGGATATGGACCGGTGAAGGAGTTCTTGGAGAAAATGGCGCTATTTACGCTCGACGAGATAGAGCAAATCGCTCTGGCGGTAAAGAATCACAGCAAAAAAGGTGAAATTCATCAGCCACTGGATGAGGTGGTTAAGGATGCAGACGTGCTAGACTTTCATCAATACGGTTTGGAGTTGCCTCGTCAAGATCAGCGAAATCGTCTACAAAGCTTGGCAAAGTATACCAAATAACCGGTGGTTTTCTTGCGAAAACAGCAAGAAAGTGATATAATTTCTTCA
>CALFUG010000014.1 GCA_937928455.1 uncultured Clostridia bacterium | reverse complement strand
TGCGAGTTCAACAGTCTTTAAGTCATTCGGTATACAAGTGGATAGTACCATGAACTTACAGGGTTGTCAATCTATTTTTCCATATTCTGGTGTTTATTGAAAAAGAATTAATTCTTCCACTTCTCCACTCGCAACACTTTCCCCACAATGATAGCCACGATGCCCACAGAAGCGGTGAACAAAGCGCCCATCTTGGCCGCTCCCTGCAAGGCCAGATCCGTGAAGGCTTCATTGGCCACAAAGAGGGCCACCGTAAGCCCCATGCCTCCGATAACTCCTGCCGTAATCACATCCCGGGCTTTCATTCCGTCTGGCAATTTAAAGGTAAGCAAAGTTGCGACATACGTAAACAAACTGATACCCAAGGTTTTTCCTACCACCAAAGCAATAAAGATAATCCATGTTAAGTTGTTGATTCCAGCAAAAGAAACCCCCGCATTGGTCAATCCGAAAAAGATGAGACCAAAATCTACAACTGGTGCAACTTGATGTTCAAACTTTGCCAGGGTACTAACACCCACCGCATCTTCCAAACTGTGCGCACTATATCCCTTTATGATCTTTCCTGTTTTCGGTAAGAAGGGAACGATGAAGATCAGAGACAGGGCGGGATGTAAATGCGCATTGTGCATTCCAAACCAGCTCAGAGTCCCGGCTATTAAAACATAGGGCCAGTAGGTACAAATTTGTTTCTTCCCCATGAAGAATGCAATTCCCATGGCCAATACCACCAGAAGTAGCCACAAAGGCTCTACCGGCGCATTGGGATCCGGGTAGAATACGGCGATGATAATCAACCCCACCGCATCATCTGCCACTGCCAGCAAGAGCAGAAATTTCACCGCAGGATGATTTTTACCGAATACCACTCGTGCAATCAACCAAGCTAGGGCAATGTCCGTGGCGGTACAGATGCCCCATCCATTGGTAAAGGCCGGTTCCCCCATCACGATGTTTAACACGAAAAAAAGGCCAACGGGGCCCAAAACCCCTCCCGCCGTTGCCATTAGTGGAGTAACCGCCTTCTTGACGGGATTTAACTCTCCTCCGGGAGATAGGCTATTGACAATTTCAACACCGGCGATGGCAAAAAAGAAGACCATAAACACATCGTTTATCAGCCAGTGTAGATTAATATGCTCCCCAATGATGGGGGTATGAATAAAGTGATGGTATGATTCCGGGGACACATTTGCCCAAAGGACTGCCAGTACAACACCAGCTAGAAGAGGAATGGAAAGATCCCTCATTTTACGCATAATATGATACAACTTACAGCTCCTCCATGGTTTGTATTTTGTATGCAAGGCGCACATCCACCTTGATCTTGGATGTGTAAAATGTTCACAATGAAGAAATTATATCACTTTCTTGCTGTTTTCGCAAGAAAACCACCGGTTATTTG
>CALFUG010000013.1 GCA_937928455.1 uncultured Clostridia bacterium | reverse complement strand
CTTCGATCCAGTACAAAAGGTTCCTGATGATTCAGCTTTCGGCAAGCATTGATTCCCGCCATGAGCCCCTGGGCGGCGGCTTCTTCATAGCCGGAGCTTCCGTTGAACTGTCCGGCGCAAAACAGATTTTCCAGATGACGATATTCCAACCAAAGGGTTAGTTCTGTGGGGTCGATGCAATCGTATTCGATGGCATAGGCCGGCCGTACGATTTGAATATTTTGAAGCCCCGGAATGGTTTGATAAAACTGTTGTTGCACATCCTCCGGCAGACTGGTAGACATTCCTTGGATATATACCTCGTCGGTTTCCAACCCCTCCGGCTCAATGAATAATTGATGCCTTTCCTTATCGGAAAACCGGTTCACCTTATCTTCGATGGAGGGGCAATACCGTGGTCCCACCCCTTCGATTTGCCCTCCAAACAATGCAGATCGGCCAAAATTATTTCGTATAATTTCATGGGTTTTATGATTGGTATAGGAAAGCCAACAGGACACTTGTTCCCTTTGAATTTCATCATTCATAAAGCTGAAAGGAACAATGATTTCGTCTCCCTTTTGCTCCTCCATTTTTTCAAAATCTAAACTCTGCGCCAGTGCCCTTGCCGGTGTGCCGGTCTTAAATCTTCGGAGTTGCAAACCGTGTTTTCGTAAATTGTCTCCCAACTCCATAGCCGGTGCCAATCCATTGGGCCCGCTGTCATAAGCACTGTCTCCAATAAAAATTTTCCCTTTCAAGAAGGTGCCCGTAGCCAAGATTACCGCACCGGCTCGATAGGTAGCCCCGGTACGCAACACCACTCCCGTCACCTTGCTTTCTTCCACCAGGAGGTCCACCACCTCTCCTTGTTTTAAATCCAGATTATCCTGGTTCTCCAGCACCTTCTTCATTTCCAGGTGGTATTTATTTTTATCGGCTTGGGTTCTTAAGGAGTGTACAGCAGGTCCCTTGGCGGTATTCAACATGCGACTCTGTATGAATGCCTTGTCTATGTTGATGCCCATTTCTCCTCCCAGTGCATCAATTTCCCGCACCAGGTGTCCCTTCCCCGTCCCTCCAATGGAAGGATTGCATGCCATCATAGCGATGGATTCCAAATGGGTGGAAAACAGAACGGTCTTTTTCCCCAGACGGGCAGAGGCCAACCCTGCCTCGCAACCGGCATGGCCTGCTCCTACCACCACTACATCATACTGTCCCATCTCATATTGTTCCATACTTCACTTCCCCAAACAAAAACGTCGGAATACTTCCTCTATAATATCATCCTTTACGGTAATTCCCAAAATGTCTCCAAGGGCTTGGTGGGCATTTTTCAGATCCACCTCTACAAAATCCAGAGCATCCTTTCTTTGGATGGCAGAAAGCCCGTCCTGTAAGTGTGCCTTGGCACGTCCCAGCAATTCTTCATGCCGGGCCTGGGTGATGATCAGCTCTTCCCCTGCCACCGCTTGTCCCTTATACACCATGTCTTCCAATGTTTCTTCCAGCTGAGAAAGACCCATTCCCTCGGTAAGAGACATCTCTAAAATCCTGGCCTGCGATAGATGTTCTGCAACTTGAGGATGGTTCACCGCTTCTCCCAGATCCCGTTTATTCAATATTACCAAGGTGGCGTGGTTTTTCAATAAGGTCATAATTTCCTGGTCTTCCGTGGATAGTGGTTGGCTTCCATCCAACACCAATATCACCAAGTCGGATTTTTGAAAGGTCTCTTTGGCACGATAAATCCCCATTCGCTCCACCTCGTCAGAGGCCTCTCGGATCCCTGCTGTGTCAGTAATCCGAAGGGGAATGTTTCGAATATTGACCCACTCCTCAATGGTATCCCGGGTGGTGCCGGGCACGGAAGTAACAATGGCTCGTTCCTCCCCTAGAAGAGCATTCAACAAGGAGGATTTCCCCACGTTGGGTTTTCCTGCTATGGAGATACGCAATCCTTCTTTTAGAATTCGTCCCCCATGGGCGGTATCCAATAAGCGTTGAATTTCTTGCAGAACCGTTTCCACTTCTGCGGCCAATATGGGGTAGGTCACTTCTTCAATGTCTTCTTCCGGATACTCAATATTTACCAATATCTGAACCAGTATGTTTTGAAGTTTTTCCAGAAGCATTTGAATTCTTTCTGTTGTGGCTCCCTTCAATTGGCTTACCGCCACCTGAAATCCGGCAGGGGTTTTGGCTTGCACCAAATCCATCACCGCCTCGGCTTGAGACAAATCCAATCGTCCGTGAAGAAAGGCTCTTTTGGTAAATTCCCCCGGCTCTGCCAAGCGAGCCCCTTTTTCCATTAAAACCCCCAGGGTTCTTTTTAAGGGAATCATGGAGCCGTGACACTGAATTTCCACCACGTCTTCCCGGGTATATGTAAGAGGAGCCGGCATAAACACCGCCATAGCTTCATCAATGATGATGTTCCGCTCCTCCCCTTCCACCAAATGGCCATAGGTCATTTGTCGTGGCATGGGTTTTCTGCCAGTGTACGGCACAAATACTTGTTCCAACAAATCCCGGGCCATCTGGCCGCTCATTCGTATTACACCAATTCCCCCTTCTCCGGGAGGTGTAGCAATGGCTACGATGGTATCTTCCATAAGTGGTTCTCCTTGAAAAAATAGCCCGCATTGTCTGCGGGCTATCTACCGTTAACCTTTGTTTTTTAACTCAATGATAACCCTTCGATACGGTTCCTCTCCTTCGCTGCGCGTGACCACCCTGGGATGGTTTTGAAGGGTGGAATGAATCACTTTACGTTCATAAGGATTCATGGGCTCCAGTTTCATGGGCCGCTTGCTTCGGGCCACTTTATCTGCCAATCGATCCGCCAACTGTTGTAGGGTTTTTTCTCGTTTGGCTCGATAATTCTCTGCATCGATGACCACACGTACATATTCTTCTTTCCCTTTATTGACCACTAAGCTGGTCAAGTATTGAATGGCATCCAAGGTCTGTCCTCTTTTGCCAATAATGGTCCCTGTGTCTTCCCCTTCCAGCTCCAGGAAGACAAACTCTTCATTGCCGGAAGCTTTTACACTCATCTTCAATCCCATGCTGTCGATGGTGTCCTTGATAAAAGTCAATGCGGGATGCTCCGTTAAATCCTTGAGGTCTTCCGGTTTGGCTTGTAGTAAAGGTTTGATATCCTCTCTCTTCTTTTCTGCTGATTTCTCTACCGCTTTTTCCGTTGGTATATCTCTTTCCTCCGGAACTTTTTTCCCCATCGGAGACTCCACGGAAGGCTCCTTGCTTGATTCAACTTTTGTTTCTGTTTTTTGTTCTTTCTTCGGTTCTGTGGCTTCATGTACCACAGCGTTGGTGGCCGTTTTTATGGACACTCTCACTTTGGCCAGCTTGTTGCCGATACCAAAAAATCCTTTGCTGGGTTCTTCCAGAACGGTGACCTCTACTTCGTCCATGGTGGCTTTGAGATCTGACAAGGCCAATTTTACGGCTTCATCTACACTGGTTCCCCATTTTTCCGAATAGCTCATTTTATATTCCTCTCTGATGTTACACCCTATATTTTCTTTTGTTGCCTTAGCTCCGCCTCTGCCTTCATTCTACGTCTCAGTTTATTCAGTCGAAGATTGAATAAAATTTGAGCGCCGGTTCCAATAAACCAGTACAAGGTCAGCCCTGCGGGGAAGGTTCTTCCCATCCATACAATCATTACCGGGAAGAAATATTTCATTACCTTCATCATGGGCGCCATTTGCCCCATGGATTCCGGAGTTTGCTGAGATTGGGTTTGTTGAAATGAAACGAATGTGGTCAATCCGGCGGCAATGGGAAGAATCCATTTGTCCGGTTGAGCCAGGTCCGCTATCCACAAAAAGCTTTCGTGTACCGCAATAATCATACTGGGGTCATCGATGTATAGAAGCGGATTTCGTAGTAAAGCAAAAAGTCCAAATATGATGGGCATTTGAATCAACATGGGAAGACATCCACCCATTGGGTTGAACTTTTCTTCCTTATATAGCTCCATCATCTTCATGTTGAGCATTTCTTTATCGTTGGCATACCTGGCTTGAAGTTCTTTCATTTTCGGCTGAATGGCCGACATGTTTGCCGTGGATTTGATTTGCTTGGCATACAAGGGATACAAGCACAATCTGACAATCAATGTGAATACGATTAGCGTGATTCCATAATTTTGGATGAAGCTGTACAAAAAAGTCAACAACCATCCAAGAGGTTCTGCAATCACCGCCATTATTTTATAATACATGCATTTCCTCCTTAAGGTACCGGGTCATATCCTCCGTCATTCCACGGATGGCACCTTAATATTCGTTTGATACCAAGATAACTTCCTTTGAAGAATCCATACTTCTTCAAGGCCTGAATGAAGTAGGCAGAGCATGTGGGGTAAAAGCGACAGGTCTGCGGGAAAAAAGGAGAAATCCCCTTTTGGTATCCTTTTATCAACAAAATAAGAATCCATTTCATTTCTGCTTCCCGTTTCCTTTCGGATCCTTCAGGAGGCCCGCCTTGCGCAAAGCACGCTGCATAGACTGCTGCACGTCTTGCTGCTTGGCATCTAAAATGGTATTTCTTGCAATAAAAATATAGTCGGTTCCTTCTTTTGCCAAGGGTTCCAGCACGCGCCAGCTTTCTTTCATCAGGCGGCGTGCCCGGTTTCTTTGAACGCTTTTGCCTACTTTTTTGCTCGCCAGAAACGCTTGCCTTTTGTAGGGATGGTCGTTCTTTCGATGAAACACCACCACCAACCGTTCTCCAACCGACTTTCCTCTATTGTATATTGCAGAAAAATCACTTTGTCTTCTCAGAACTTCCTTCTTCAGCATGTTGACCATTGCCCCAACTCGAAAACAAAAAGGCCGCTTGAGCGGTCTCTATGCTGTCAAGGATTTTCTTCCTCTCAATCTTCTTCTCTTTAAAACATTTCTACCGTTTTTCGTACTCATTCTTTTTCTGAATCCATGTTCTTTTTTTCGTTGCCTAACCTTTGGCTGGTACGTTCTTTTCATGAAACTTTACACCTCCTTCATGTGTGTTTTCCGGCCGGGCCGGTGAATGAGATCGTCTTAATTTCAACGACCACATATGCCATATAATTATATAGTCCGACCTTTTTTATGTCAACTTTTTTTCC
>CALFUG010000012.1 GCA_937928455.1 uncultured Clostridia bacterium | reverse complement strand
GCCCTATATCCAGAAAACCATGCCGCAGCAGTAGGGGCCAGAAAAAAATCGGAGGAATTAATTCAGTATGCAGAAGGAAAAGGATACTCATCCGATATATGTTCTTATGCCAGAGTCAACTTAGCATATATGGAAGTGCTGGAGAGTGAAGCCGGGAATATTCCAAAGCCAGATTTGATCTTTTGCTGCAATAATATATGTAACACGGTTATTAAATGGTATGAAAACATTGCCAAGGAACTTGACATTCCAATGATTATGTTTGATATGCCATTCAACCATGAATATGAGGTCAATAAACAAAACACAAAATATATTAAAGGCCAGTTGCTGGAAGCCATTGGTGACTTGGAGAAGATTACAAAAAAGAAATTTGATCACGATCGCTTTGCCGAAGTGATGGAAATATCCACTGAAACATCTTTGTGGTGGAAAAAAGCTTCATTACAAGCAAGAAAAAAACCATCTCCACTGAACGGGTTTGATTTGTTCAACTATATGGCAACCATTGTTTGTGCCAGGGGCACTGTGGAAGGTCGAGACCTGTTTAAACTATGGCATGATGAGTTGGAAGAAAGAGGGAGACAGGGACTTGGCCCCTGGAAAGACGGGGAGGAGAAATACCGAATCATGTGGGATGGGATAGCCTGTTGGCCTTATTTGGGGGACACTTATAAAGTACTTAAGAAGCAGGGAGTGAATATGGTGACCTCTACCTATCCGGATTCATGGTATATCGTCTATGAGAATAATGATTTAGAAGGTATGGCAAAAGCATACAGTTCCAATTATGTAAATAGAAATCTGGACTTCGGCGTGGACAATATTACGCAGATAGTGGAAGACTTTAGTCTGGATGGAATCATATACCACTCTAACCGAAGTTGTAAGTTCATGGACTTTCGACAATTCGAAGTACAGCGACGAGTATCCGAACGTACCGGGATTCCTTCCGTTATTTTTGATGGAGATCAGACGGATCCACGTTCTTTTTCTTTAGCGCAGTACGAAACCAGAGTTCAGGCCCTAGTAGAAATGATGGAAAAACGAAAACAGGAGGGTAGAGACTAATGGATCGAGTAGCGGAATTATTAGAAGAACTAAAAACAATTGCTCGGAATCCGAAAGAATCTGTAGAAATAGCTCTGAGAGACACCGGCAAAAAAGGTGTTGGATGTTTTCCGATCTATGCTCCGGAAGAATTGATTTATGCCGCCGGGGCGATTCCCTTTGGGATGTGGGGAGGTCCCATCAAAGGCAACTTATCGGACCGATACTTACAGACATTTTGTTGTTCGGTAATGAAGGCAAATACTGAACAAGCATT
>CALFUG010000011.1 GCA_937928455.1 uncultured Clostridia bacterium | reverse complement strand
CCCAGTACGGGTTTTTTGTACCGGCATCTCAAGCGAAGGTCGGTTTATCCTCATACATACAAATGCTGATTGGGGATAGTCAGTCTTTGGAGAGGGGCCTTTCCAGCTTTGGCGGAGAAATGGAAGAGCTGAGGGAGGCCTTGGATCACAGTCAAGAGAAGACATTGCTTCTCATTGACGAAATCGCCAGCGGTACCAATCCCAAAGAAGGAACCGCCCTCAGCAAAGGATTGGTTTCCTATCTGATGGCAAGGCCCTACATCTGTTTAATTACCACTCATTTTGATTCGGTGGCAGACTTGCCGGAGGTGGTAAATTTACAGGTCATCGGTTTGGCTCAAGCAGATTTCGAAAGGTTAAGACGGGAATTACGTTACGCCAATCGAAAGGAACGAATCCAGCTGGTGTCCAAATATATGGATTATCGATTACGTGTGGTAAAGGGTTCCGGAGATGTACCGAAGGAAGCCATACAGATTGCGGAAATCCTGGGGTTATATCCGGAAATCATACAGTCAGCGAAGGATTATTTATAGATACCGAAACGATATTTCAATAAAGCATTGAAGGAGATCGGAAGAATGAAAAGCAAATTAAATTTAGACCCGAAACAAGTAGATGAAGCCCGTTCCTATGCGGCCAAGATTGCAGGAAGTATGCAGGAATTTATTGATAAGCATACCACCGTTTCAACGGAACGTACGGTACTTCGACTACTGGGGGTAGACGGAGTGGATGAAGTGGAAACACCGCTTCCCAATGTGGTGGTGGACCGGTTGAATGATGCCGGTGTGCTGACCAAGGGAGTGGCCTATTGGATGGGAAATGCCATGGTCCATACAGGAGATGATCCGCAGACCATCGCCGAAAAGATTTCGGCAGAGGAGCTGGATTTGCTGAAATTACCCCTGGCTTCCATCGCGGATATCCAGAAAGTATTGGCGCCAGTGGTGGAGAATGCATTAAAAACCATTCGGGACCAAACCCAAACCAGAGAAAAGTATTTGGACACCATCGGCGAAGGGAAACGACCGTATCTGTATGTCATTGTGGCCACAGGCAATATATACGAGGATGTGGTACAGGCCAAGGCGGCGGCTCGACAGGGGGCCGACATCGTGGCTGTGATTCGAACCACAGCCCAGAGCTTGTTGGACTACGTTCCCTATGGGCCCACCACGGAAGGGTTTGGTGGTACCTATGCCACCCAAGAGAATTTTCGCATAATGAGAGAGGCATTGGATGAAGTAGGAGAAGAAGTGGGGAGATACATCCGATTGTGCAATTATTCTTCTGGGCTGTGTATGCCGGAAATTGCAGCCATGGGTGCAGTAGAAAGATTGGATGTCATGCTGAACGATGCTTTATATGGGATTTTATTCCGGGACATTAATATGCAAAGAACTTTGATTGACCAATTCTTTTCACGGGTTATTATCGGGTATTCCGGTATTATCTTTAACTCGGGAGAAGATAACTATCTTACCACTTCTGATGCATATGAAGAAGCACATACGGTTTTGGCTTCTCAGTTTATCAATGAGCAATTTGCGGTATTGGCCAATATTAAAGAAGAACAGATGGGTTTGGGCCATGCCTTTGAGATGGATCCGGACATTGAAAATGGATTTCTCTATGAGCTGGCGCAAGCCATTATGGCCCGAGAGATTTTTCCCAATGCGGCACTAAAATATATGCCCCCCACCAAGTATATGACCGGAAACATTTTTAAGGGAGCCATACAAGATGCCATGTTTAACATGATTTCCGTTTGGTCCGGTCAAAGTTTGCAGCTTTTGGGTATGCTGACGGAAGCCATTCATACACCCCATATGCATGACCGTTATTTGGCCATTGAAAATGCATCTTACATTTTTAATAATGCCAGAGACTTAGGGGAAGAGGTGGAATTCAAACAGGATGGAATTATTCAACAGCGAGCCCAGAAAGTGCTGTCGGATGCCAGATTATTATTAAAGGATATCGAACGAGAAGGGTTGTTTTCTACCATTGAGCAAGGTAAATTCGGTGGCGTGAAAAGACCCAGGGACGGAGGAAAAGGCTTGGCCGGAGTTTGTGCCAAGGATGGAGATTACTTTAATCCCTTTATTCCGTTGATGATGGGAGGTGCCAAATAATGAATGGAGACGCAAGAGATAAGACAAAAGTCGCTACGGCACAGGTGGATTTGACCAAGGTGAAGCCTTATGGGGACACCATGAATGACGGAATGACGGAATTGGCATTTACATTACCGGTCCCTTATGGACCGGAAGGAAATGAAGCGGCTAAGATACTGGTTAAAAAAATGGGTCTCACAGAACCTACCGTAGTATATTCCAAAGACATGGGTGGAGATTTCTCCTTCTTTGTGGTGTATGGGAAGTGTAGTCATACCGTTGATTTCACCCAAATCAAGGTAACGAAGGTAGAAGTGGATGTGATGAGCCGTGAAGAGTGCGGAGAGTACTGGGAAGAAAACATCGGACGGCCGGTGGTCATAGTGGGAGCCTCTACGGGAACGGATGCCCACACGGTAGGGATTGACGCCATCATGAACATGAAAGGATTTCATGGGCATTATGGTTTGGAGCGATACAAGGGAATTGAAGCTCTTAATATGGGTTCTCAGGTTCCCAATGAAGAATTGATTGCCAAGGCAGTAGAGGTGAATGCAGATGCTATTTTGATCTCACAGACGGTAACACAAAAGGATGTTCATATAACAAACCTGACGAATATGATAGAGTTATTGGAAGCGGAAGGGTTGCGAGACAAGATGATTGTGGTTTGCGGAGGACCTCGAATCTCTCATGAACTGGCCCAGGAGTTAGGGTATGATGCAGGTTTTGGACCCCACTCCTATGCCGAAGATACCGCTTCCTTTATCTTAACGGAAATCGTGAAAAGAGGAAGAGTAAATCGACCCGCGCTGTAAGACGGTGAGGATAGGATATCGCAGGAAGTGAAAGGAAAAGGAAAGGAAAGAAGGGTATGATTGATAAAATCAGAACAGCCGACGAAGCGATTGCCGGCTTACAAGATGGAATGACCATCATGGTGGGGGGGTTCATGGCTTGTGGCTCACCGGAAAACCTGATGGATGCCATTGTGCGGAAGGGTGTAAAGCATCTTACCGTTATTGGAAATGATGGCGGGATTCCTCCTACCGAAAAAGATAGTGCCAGAGGTATTGGAAAACTTATTAATGCGGGGTTGGTGGATCGATTGATTGCATCTCATGTAGGGCTGAACCCCCAAGTAGGCCAAGGAATGATGTGTGGTGCGTTGGCTTGTGACTTGATACCTCAAGGCACTTTGGCCGAAGCCATTCGGGCCGGGGGAGCCGGTTTGGGGGGTGTGTTGACGCCGACGGGAGTAGGAACCATTGCGGCAGAAGGCCGACAAATTGTGGTGGTGGATGGTAAAGAGTACGTATTGGAAAAACCCTTGAAGGCAGACTATGCATTCGTTCGCGCTACCTATGCAGATAAGTTTGGAAATTTCATGAGCGGGAAATCTACCAAGACCTTCAATTACGTAATGGCTATGGCCGCTGAGACGGTAGTGCTGGGAACCGAACACCTTCATGAGGTGGGGGAAAAGGATGCGGACTTTTACCATATGCCCGGAATTTTTGTAGATTACATTGTAGGAGGTGAGTTTAGATGGCAGATTTAAAACATCGAATTGCCAAACGTGTGGCCATGGAATT
>CALFUG010000010.1 GCA_937928455.1 uncultured Clostridia bacterium | reverse complement strand
GATGTTGAGAGCGAAATGGACGACTGGTTTCAACAGTTGAAAAAGCTGAAACTTTCCAAGAAGACCCATGAAAAAGTGGAAAAGGAAATCAAGCGATTTGGAAAGATGATGCCCTCTTCCGCGGAAGCTTCCGTTAGCCGGACCTATATTGAGACCATTTTGGCATTGCCGTGGAACAAGGCGTCTAAAAGCAAACTGGACCTTATAAAAGCCGAGGAGATATTGAATAATGACCACTATGGTTTGGAAAAAGTAAAAGAGAGAGTACTGGAGTACTTGGCCGTGATTCAGCTGTCCAAAGGGCTGAAGGGACCCATCCTTTGTCTGGTAGGGCCTCCCGGAGTGGGCAAAACTTCGGTAGCCCGTTCTGTAGCCAGAGCCATTAACCGGGAATTCGTTCGAATGTCCTTGGGCGGTGTTCGGGATGAAGCAGAAATCAGAGGTCATCGTAGAACCTATATCGGAGCCATTCCCGGCAGGGTGATTTCCAGTATTAAAGATGCGGGAACCAACAATCCGGTGTTCCTCTTTGATGAAGTAGACAAAATTGGAATGGATTTTAAGGGAGACCCTGCGTCTGCATTGTTGGAAGTTCTGGATCCGGAACAAAACAAGGAGTTTACGGACCACTATTTGGAGGTTCCATTTGACTTGTCAAAGGTGATGTTTATCACCACTGCAAATACCACGGACACCATTCCCAGACCTCTATTGGACCGTATGGAAGTGTTAGAAGTACCGGGTTATACGGAAGAAGAAAAGGTAAAGATTGCCCAAAACTATTTGATTCCGAAAAAAGTCAAGGAGCATGGATTGAAGGAAGAGGAGTTCTGTCTTTCAGAACAGGCAGTTCGGGACTTGATTAACTATTACACCCGAGAGTCCGGTGTTCGAAACCTGGAGCGGGAAATCGCCAACCTTTGTCGGAAGATTGCCCGTAAAATTGTTACCGAAGGGGAGGCCTGCTATGACATTACTCCGGATAGGTTAGAAGCATACTTAGGAAAAAGAAAGTATCGATACGACATTATTCAGGGAGAAGAAGAAGTAGGCGTGGTTACCGGGTTGGCATGGACCATCGTAGGAGGGGACACTCTCTTTATCGAAACCTCCGCCGTACCGGGAACGGGTAAATTGGAATTGACCGGACAAATGGGGGATGTAATGCAGGAGTCTGCCAAAGCGGGAATCAGTTATATTCGGAACCGGGCAAATGAGATGGGCATTCCGGAAGATTTCTATAAAACATTGGACCTGCATATTCATATTCCGGAAGGCGCCGTGCCTAAGGATGGACCCAGTGCCGGGGTTACCATGTGTACGGCCATGATCTCCACATTGACCGGTGGGGCTGTGAAAAAAGATGTGGCCATGACGGGTGAGATTACACTGAGAGGAAAAGTGCTTCCTGTGGGAGGTATTCGAGAAAAAGTATTGGCCGCACATCGAGCGGGAATCAAGAAGGTTCTTCTTCCTCGTGAAAACGAGAAGGATTTAGAAGATATTCCGGAAGTGGTTCGCAAAGAAATGGCGTTTGTGTTGATTGAAACAGTAGATGAGGCATTGGAGCATGCCATGGTGAAGAGACCCAAACCAAAGAAAACCACAAAGGCGGCTCAGCCCAAAACAGTGGGAAAGAAAAAAATGTCATGATTATAAAAAACGCAGAATTGGTGGCGGTGGCAGTGAAGCCGGAGCAGTATCCCCCGGACGACCGAGTGGAGATTGCTTTCGCAGGGCGCTCCAACGTGGGAAAGTCATCGCTACTGAACCTGATGACGGGAAGAAAGAGCTTGGCTCGAGTATCCGGGAGCCCGGGAAAAACTCGAACCATTAACTTTTATGAGGTCAATGGTGAATTTCGCATCGTTGATCTTCCCGGTTATGGGTATGCCAAGGTGTCGAAGCAAGTGACAGCAGGCTGGGGTGAAATGGTAGAAAAATATCTGGAGAACAGGGACTATCTACGCAAAGTGGTCCAGCTGGTGGATATACGACATCTGCCTACCAACCAGGACATTCAGATGTATGAATATCTTCGGCACTATGGACTGGATGGTTTGGTAGTTGCTACCAAGGCGGATAAAGTGTCGCGGAATGAACTGGCAAAACAAATAGCCCAGATTCGCAAGACATTGAATCTATCCAAGGAAGACAAGGTGATACCGGTGTCTGCATTAAAAAGAACCGGAGTGGATGAATTGATGGAGGAATTGGATGCAATATATCAGCTTTAGGGTCATCATGAAAAGGCTGATTGCCGTCAAGGCCATGATGAAAGACCCCAATGTAAAGAGGCGAAAAAAGCTGCTGGTAATCCTGGGGATATTTTACGTATTTATGCCCTTTGATTTAATTCCAACGGTGATTTTTCCTGTGGGATTTCTGGATGACTTAATTTTGTGGCTGTGGATTCTCTATCATTTGAGAGAAACCCTGGACACTTATTGGTTGGGGGAGAAAACAGTGGACCTGTCAAAGGAGTATCGAGGCAAGACCATAATAGATGATGCAGATTTTGAAGTGAAAGAAGAGTATTCCGAGACCAAGGAAAAGGAGTGACGGATGGACAACCAATACCAAGTGGGCACCACGTTAATTACCCAAGAACAAATCCAGAAGAGAGCAGAGGAAATCGGGAAACAGATTTCGGATGATTTCAGAGGGGAAGAAGTTCTTTTTGTGGGGATTTTGAAAGGTGCCGTTCTCTGGCTTTCCGATGTGATAAAGAATGTAACCATCGATACGAAAATCGATTTTATGGCGGTTTCCAGTTATGGAGCGGAGACGAAGACCAGTGGAGTGGTTCGGATTATCAAGGATTTGGACACCAGCATCGAGGGGAAAAATGTAATCATCGTGGAGGATATTGTAGATTCCGGGATTACCTTGAACTATTTGAAGGGATATTTGTTGGGGAGAAATCCCAAGGCTTTAAAAATTTGCACACTGCTGGATAAACCAGCGGGACGCAGAGCAGAGATTCATGTGGATTATATCGGATTTGAGGTGGAAGATATCTTTATCATTGGGTATGGTTTGGATTATGATCAAAAGTACCGAAACCTTCCCTACATCAGTCATCTAAAGTAATTATTTATATATAAAGGAGAAATGAAGATGGGTTATCAAGTAAAAATTGGGCTTTCCAACAAGCATGTGCACCTTTGCCAAAAGGACATCGATGTTCTTTTTGGATGCACCCATGACCTTTGTCCCACCAAACCATTGGTACAACCGGGACAGTACGCGGCAGAAGAAAAGGTGGATGTGGTTGGCCCCAAGGGCACCCTGAAAGGCGTACGTGTTTTGGGACCCGCCAGACCGGAGACCCAGGTTGAACTGGCCATGACGGATGCCCGTATCATTGGCATCAAAGCACCTGTGAAGGAATCCGGAAAGTTGGAGGGAACTCCAGGATGCACATTAATAGGGCCTTGTGGATCCGTGGAAATTGACCATGGTGTCATAGTGGCTTTGCGCCATGTGCACCTATCTCCCTCGGAAGCTGTAGATGCCGGCGTAAAAGATAAGGACTGGGTTAGCATCCGGGTGGAAGGTGAACGGGGTATTACATTCCACAAAGTACTGGTTCGATCCGGTGAAGGCCATCAGTGCGAATTCCATTTGGATACAGACGAAGGGAATGCAGCTGGACTGGGACCGGACGGCGTAGGAGAGATTGTGACTGCTTAAGTTACAATTCTCATGAGAATGAAAGACCAGATGAGGAAGCACCGGCATTTCTTTCCGAAGAGGCCGGTTTTCCTTGTTCAACCCATTTATCAACTCAATGGGAAGAAGGGAGAAGGAGCATGATAGAAACAGGATTTCAACATTATTTCGATCACACCTTGTTGAAGCCAGAGGCAAAGGAAGAGGATATTATTAAGCTCTGCCAAGAGGCGAGCCAATATGAGTTCTATTCCGTATGTGTCAACTCTCGATTTGTACCCTTAGCGGTTTCTTTGCTAGCGGGCACACCTGTCAAGGTGGCTTGTGTCGTCGGGTTTCCATTGGGAGCCATGTCAACCCAAGCCAAGGCATATGAAACGGACTGGGCTTGTTCCCATGGCGCCTCGGAAATTGATATGGTTTTGCCTATCGGGCCGTTGCTAGATGGCAAGACGGAAGAGGTGGAGCAGGATATTCTGGTGGTTTGCCAGTTTGCCCATGAGCAGAATGCTCTGGTAAAAGTCATCCTGGAAATTGATTTGCTGACAGAGAAGGAAATTGTGTTGGCATGTCAGCTGGCGAAAAAGGCCGGCGCGGATTATGTAAAAACTTCTACTGGGTTTTCAAAGGGAGGCGCTACCGTGGAAGCGGTATCTCTTATGAGAAAAACGGTGGGAACGGACATGGGAGTGAAAGCTTCCGGTGGAATTCGAGATTTGAGCACCGCCAAAAAAATGTTGGAAGCGGGAGCTAGTCGGTTGGGTGCTTCGGCTTCCGTTGCCATTATGGAAGAATTTCTATCAAAGGGAGAGAAGTAATGCTTTTTGAACCCAATCCCATTGCCTTTACACTGTTAGGACTGGAAATAAGATGGTACGGGATTTTGATTGCATTGGGAATGATCCTGGGGGGTCTGGTAATGTACCGGAGGGGCCCCCGATACGGTCTGGACTCGGAACGTCTGCTGGATCTTTTGATTCTTGGTATACCAGTGGGCATTCTCGGTGCAAGACTTTATTATGTGATTTTTAATTGGTCCTGGTACATTACTTCCGAGGGAACCATAGACTGGGTTAAGATCATTAATATACGAACGGGAGGTTTGGCCATTCATGGAGGCTTAATATTTGCCTTCATCGCTGTGGCCATCTTATGCCGAAGATACCATTATCATCCGGCGGATGTATTGGATGCTGCGGTGCCGGGCATTGCGTTGGCCCAGTCCATTGGCCGGTGGGGTAATTTCTTTAATTCTGAGGCCCATGGTGGGCCTACGGATTTGCCTTGGGGCATCCCTGTGGATGGACAGATGGTTCATCCTACATTTTTGTATGAGTCCATATGGTGTTTTTTGCTATTCATATTGTTAATCTACGTGGGGAATCGACGAAAATTCACGGGACAAATACTATTGTTGTATAGCGGGTTGTATAGTATCGAGAGATTTTTCGTGGAAGGGCTTCGAACCGATAGTTTGATGTTGGGACCTTTCCGGCAAGCGCAGTTGTTGAGCGGGACGGTGATTATACTGTCACTGATTCTCTATGGCATACTGTACCATAGATGGAAGAATAAGGATGTAGAGAAGGAGATAGGGGAATGAAACTGGGCATCGTAGGGTTACCCAATGTGGGGAAAAGCACATTATTCAATGCCATCACCAAGGCGGGAGCGGAAGCCGCAAACTATCCCTTCTGTACCATAGAACCCAATGTGGGAGTGGTTACGGTACCGGATCGCCGGATCGATATTTTGCATGAGATGTATCACTCAAAGAAGACCGTATATACGACCATCGAGTTTACGGATATTGCAGGTTTGGTAAAAGGGGCTTCCAAGGGAGAGGGTTTAGGCAATAAATTCTTGGGGCATATACGGGAAGTGGCTGCCATCGTTCACGTGGTACGATGTTTCCAGGATGACAATGTAGTTCATGTTTCCGGGAAAACAGATCCTTTAGAGGACATCGAAACCATTCATTTGGAGTTGATTTTCTCCGATCTGGAGATGTTGGAACGGCGCATCCAAAAGATGGGAAAAAACTTAAAAGGGGATCGCTCATTGGCAACGGAATTAGAGTTAATGAAAAAAGTATTTTCTATGTTGGAAAAGGGGACATCCCCCAGAACTTTATATCCGCAATGTTCCAAGGAAGAAGAAGAGTGGATTCGTTCCTGGGATCTATTGTCTTCAAAGCCGGTTATCTATGCCGCTAATGTTTCGGAGCAGGAACTGACAGAAAAGGAGAATCCACACGTGGCAGCCGTCCAAGCATGGGCTCAAAATGAAGGGTCGGAGGTTGTGGTGATATGCGCGAAAGTGGAGGCAGAGCTAGCGGAGTTGGAGCCAGAGGAAAAAGAACTATTTCTTCAGGAATTGGGAATCCAAGAGTCGGGATTGGATCAACTCATCAAAGCCAGCTATTCCTTGTTGGATTTAATTTCTTTTCTTACGGCCGGAGAGCCGGAGGTTCGGGCATGGACCATTAAACGGGGAACCAAGGCACCGCAAGCCGCTGGAAAAATTCATACGGATTTTGAGAAAGGGTTTATACGAGCAGAAACCATTTCTTTTGATAATTTAATGGATTCCGGAGGGAACCTGGTACATGCCAAAGAGAAAGGGCTGGTTCGTTCGGAAGGAAAAGAGTATGTGGTAAAGGACGGAGATATCATCCATTTCTTGTTCAATGTGTAGGCAAAAAATGTAGTTGTCGGTACCGTGTACCATGATGATATTAGAGACAAGAAAAAGGAGGGGCTATCAAGGCCCCTCCTTTGTGGATGCAAAAGCAGAAAAGGATTTCTGGCTATGGGATGCAGAAAAAGTTTAATCCATGAGCGGGTGGCCTATATAAATAGGTTCACGTTGGATTCTTCCGCTTCACCCAGATAGGTGGCTACGCCGCCCAATTCCACCCCGTCAATCAACTCCTCCTGGGTAATTCCCATGATATCCATGGACATGGTACAGGCCATGATGTGAACCCCATTTGCCATGGCTTGTTGCATGAGTTCTTCCAGTGATTGTACGTTCTTATCCTTCATCACCATCTTCATCATTTTCGTGCCCATACCCCCCATGTTCATATTGGATAAGGAAAGTTTGGAGGCACCTCTGGGCATCATAGTACCAAACATTTTGTCCATAAAGGGTTTTTTAATGGCGTTTTTCTCCGATTTTCTCAGTGCATTCAGACCCCAAAATGTAAAGAACATGGTTACCTTACGGCCCATGGCGGCAGCGCCGTTGGCGATAATAAAGGAGGCCAATACCTTGTCCAAATCTCCGCTAAAAACGATGATGGTTTTGTTTTCGGAGGAAGTCTCCGGAATATTATTTTGGTTTGTCTGCACGGCGGGAGTGGACTCCGTTGCCAAGCCCTTTTGAATATATACAATGTTCATTTTATCCTTACGCTCTGATCGAAGGAATGTATTCCCCGTTCTTCGACACCAGCTTTCCACATCCCGTGGAAACCCCATATCGGTGGCAGATACTTGTAAGATTTGGCCATCCTCCAGACTCTTTAAAGATTCGTTGACTTTCATTATGGGCCCCGGACATTGCAGTCCGGCACAGTTTAAAATCATCATTTCATTTTCCTCTCTCGGCAAAACAGATGGTATTTGGTCTGGCATAGTAGTTTTGAGATTGGGTTTCCATTCACGATAATGAAGAGTTTTGTATAGGGAACATCCTCCGGCTAAGGTGGATACCTTTTGGAACCCGTTTCCCTTCAGGATTCGTGCTGCGTTGTAGGAGCGGACGCCGATGGCACAGTACACCACGATGGGTTTATGGGAATCCAGCTCCTGGAATCTGCTTCGTAATTGTCCCAAAGGGATGTGAATGGAGTTGGGGATGGCGTACACCAATCTCTCTTCCGATTCACTGATATCCAAAAGCGTGAAATCCTCTTTTGCTTCTATCATGCGGTCCAATTCCCCGCAATCCACAAACTCAACCAGGCCTTCCAATACATTTTCGGCTACAAATCCCAGCATATTCACCGGGTCCTTTGCAGAACCAAAGGGAGGAGCATATGCCAGCTCCAATTCTTTCAAATCGTAGACGGTGGCGGAAAGACGCATAGCAGAAGCCAAAACATCGATACGCTTGTCAATCCCATCCTGCCCTACTGCTTGTGCTCCTAATATTTTCCCGGTGCCATCAAAGATCATTTTCAGGTTCAGGGGTGTTGCCCCTGGATAATAGCCGGCATGGGACTTTTGATTGATGAGAGCGGTAAAATAATCCTTGCCCTTTTCTTGCCCCAGGCTTTTTAGTTGTTTTTCGTTCATGCCTACTGTGGCGGCGGTCAGATCAAACACTTTCGCGATAGCAGTGCCTTGCGTGCCTCTATATTCTTCGGATTTCCCCAGGATGTTATTGGCGCATATTCGTGCCTGTTTGTTTGCGGGTCCTGCCAGAGGAACCATGCATGGAGTTTTCATGACATGGTTTTCTACCTGAATCACATCGCCTACGGCATAGATGTTGGGGTCACTGGTTCGAAGGGTGGAATCCACTACGATGCCGCCTCTTTCATTCAAATCCAGTCCGGATTCTTTCGCAAGTTGACTATTGGGTTTTACCCCTATGGACAGAATCACCATATCCGTATCGATGGTATTCCCGCTGTTGAGAGTGATGGTGGTCATGGAACCCTTCGAATCAAATCTCGAGACACCATCTCCTAAATGGAGTTTTACTCCATTCATGTCCATGTTCTCATGGAGAATTTCTGCCATTTCAAAATCTAAGGGAGCCATGACTTGGTTCATCATTTCAACCAACTCTACTTCCAAGCCTGCCGCATGGAGATTCTCTGCCATCTCCACCCCAATGAAACCACCGCCGATTACAGCGGCCTTTTTCGGTTGGTGCTGGCGGATGTGGTCTTTAATGGTGTCGGTATCGGGGACTGTCCACAGTGTAAAAATATTGGGGCCATCAATACCGGGAATGGGTGGTTTTAAGGGAGAAGAACCCGTTGCAATCACCAAAATATCGTAATCAACAGAGAGGATATTTCCGGAGGCCAACTGTCGCACTGATAGACGTTTTTCCTCTCGATGGATAGCGGTAACCTCATGGAGAACCTTTACATCTACGTTATAGCGAGCTTTCATTCGTTCCGGAGTCTGTAACAGTAGTTCTTCCCGTTCTTTGATTACATCTCCCACATGATAGGGCAGGCCACAATTCGCATAGGAAATATACTCTCCTCGCTCCAGGACAAGAATTTCCAGTTCCTCGTCCAGTCTTCGGAGTCGGGTAGCAGTGGTAGCACCACCGGCCACCCCCCCAATGATTACAACTTTTTTCTTCATTTCCTTTACCTCACATTAGATTGTTATATTTTACACATACTACCACATTATGAAGGAAAGTACAGAATTTCTCTGTGACTTTATCACCACCCATGGACAGTAAAAGCTTTCGCGAAAAAAGCCCCCTTATCGCTTAGCTGCGGCAAGGGGGAAATGCATTATCATTTTTCGCAAAAGTTTCTATGGAAGGTATTGTTGAAGAACCAACTCCACATAATCGTGCATGACGTAGAAGTAGAACAGTTGATAGTCTTTATAGTCAGAACCCGGGTTATTGCTTCGATCTTCCTCCAAAGCCGCCATAAAATCCGCAGCGGTCAGATGGAACTCTGCCAACGAAGAGTCTCCTTGTGGGAAGAACACGGCTCTGGAAGATTTGGAGAGTACCAACTGGTATTCTTTGTTTTTGTCTGCGATGTAGAATCCGTTGGGTTGACTACTGTCAACCACGAATTCTTTGCCCGTTATCCCTAACGTGAAGGTGCCGTTTCCGTTGTCTTTGAGAGTGTCAATGGTTCCAAATATCTTTGTGGCTCCGTCTCGGGTGATTTGGTCCGCAAACTCCGTGGTCAAATAATCCACTGTAATCTCCGGTTCCACATACGTGTTTCCGTATCGATCGGATTTGCATCCCGTTATGGGTAGTATGATTAGTCCAACCATGAAAATCAGCAGGGTGGTCTGTAGGAGTTTCTTTTTCATTAAATACCTCCTGGAGCAAGCGTTTCGTCCACTTTAACCCATGTGCTTCTGAAAATTAAATGCACAAGTACATTATAGCACGGTTCACCATATTGTGTTATATCGCAGAGAATTGTAATAAAAGCTTCATATTTTTGTTTTTGAAAAATATTTGCGGCTTTTTCTATTTCTCATAGCTAGGACGGCTGAAAAAGGAAAAAGTTCCCACAAATTGGCGGTTTTGGGACAAGATGTAGGAATTCAAATGTTCACCAGACACTATATATGGTGAAAATTGTCTGAAAATTCCAGCCAGGTGGGAGAAAATTCAAAAATTAGGAGGGAAAATGCTAAGAAATGGAGTAAAATAGTTGAAGAGTGGAGCAAAATGGAGTAAAGTGGTAGTAACTAAAATCCCTTAGTATGGAGAGGTATCCCTATGTTGATGGGCAAGTATCAAAATTCAATGGACGACAAGTCTCGAATGATTATCCCGGCCAAGTTTCGAGATGTCTTAGGGTACAAGTGCGTATTGACCCGGGGGATTGATCGTTGTCTATACATCTATCCCATGAGTGAGTGGGAACAGCTGATGGAAAAACTGTCCGCTTTACCCATGAGTGACCCGGATGCCAGAGCTTTTGTACGTCACTTTTATGCCAATGCAGTAGATACGGATATTGACCGACAAGGGCGATTAACCATATCCCAGGATTTGAGAGAATGGGCAGGGATGACCAAAGAGTTGGTTACCATTGGTTTGTTGAATCGAATTGAAATTTGGAGCAAGGATTGTTGGGAGGATGCCGCTAACCAAACGGAGCTTGAGCACAGCGATTTTGCCAAGAAGATGATTGAATATGGAATTTAAACATCGGCCGGTAATGTACCAGGAAACATTACGCGCATTAATGATCCGGCCCAATGGGATTTATGTGGATGGTACCATGGGAGGCGCCGGCCATGGAGAAGGTATCTGTCAAGGCTTGGATAGCCAGGGATGGTATATCGGAATCGACAGAGATCAGGCGGCGATTCACGCCGGTACCCAACGACTCCAATCTTATCCCTGCAAGAAGTCTTTTATACAGGCGAATTATAATGAGCTTCCCCAAGTCTTGGATCAACTGGGAGTGGGTGACATCCAAGGGGGGCTATTGGATTTGGGTGTATCTTCCTTTCAGCTGGATAATCCCCATCGAGGGTTTTCCTACATGCAAGATGCATCATTGGATATGAGAATGGATGAACGAGATGTTCACACGGCTTATGCCGTTGTCAATGAATATAGCGAAAAGGAACTAAGCCGAATTCTAAAAGAATATGGAGAAGAGAGATGGGCCGCTCGAATCGCAAGTTTTATTATCCGCGAGAGGAAGAAAGCGCCTATTTCCACCACTTTTCAACTAGTGGAAGTAATCAAACAGGCCATTCCTGCGGCAGCTCGGCGAGAAGGGCCCCATCCGGCCAAAAGGAGTTTTCAAGCCATTCGCATCGAAGTCAACCAAGAACTGGCCCTTTTGGAAGGTGCTTTAGATCAGTTTTTAGACCGTTTGTCTCCCGGGGGGAGAATGGCGGTTATTACATTTCACTCCTTAGAAGACCGCATTGTGAAGGAGACCTTTCATCGAAGGATGAATCCCTGCACCTGCCCCAAGGAATTCCCCATTTGTACCTGTGGCAAGGTGGCAGACATTAAGAAAATCACTGGGAAACCGGTGACTCCCAGCCATGAGGAGCTAGAAGAGAATCCTCGTTCGCGGAGTGCAAAACTGAGAGTTGTTGAGAAAACAGGAGAGCAGACATGATTGCAGCAGAACAGTGGTATGAATATCAACAGCAATATCGAAAATTCAGTTTTGATATGAAGCCAAGGGAATCCCCTTGCCAAAAAGAGCAGCGAAAATCCAGAACCAGCCCCAAGGATCGTTTCTTATTGATGGTTCTCACTGTATTGGTGGGCTTGGTTTGTATCGGAATGATTATCTCTTCGGCCTATGCTGCCAGTATTAAGTATGATATCAACACCCTTATCAAAGAGAACAACACGATACAAGGGGAAATCGAAAATCTGGATGTGAAGATTAAGAGTGCGGTTAACATTGGTAACATTGAAGCTCGGGCCATCGAGGAGCTAGGTATGGTTTATCCGGAGGTGACTCAGTTTCGATATTTGGCAAAAGAACCAGAAGAAATACCCAACTTAGCATCCTTAATCAAAGAGCAGGCCTATCACTAGGAAAAGATAAAATTACATAGGATGAAAGAACCAGACAACTTCATGAACTGAAATTAGAGGAGTCTGGTTCTCTTACTATCATAATGTGAAGACAAGGATTTCGCCATGAAGCAACCCACCAACCGGACAAAAAAAAGATTGCTCGTGGTGTTCCTTCTGTTTTCTCTTTTGATTATTGTACTTGCCTTTTGCGTAGGTTGGGTACAAGTGGTCAAAGGAGAGGAGTATGCGGCAATGGCTGCGGGGCAACAAACGAGAGATGTGCCCATCGCCGCGAAAAGGGGCACCATATATGATCGAGAAGGAGAAGAATTGGCCATATCCGCCAAGGCTTTTTCCGTGTGGGTACGTCCGGAACGAATATGGAGAGGCGAAGATGAAGTGGAACAGGAAATTCAAGCCACTCGAACCCTGGAGCAGCTCAGCCCCCTGTTGGGAATTCCTGTGGATGAGTTAAAGACCCTTTCTAAACGAGACTCTGTATTGGTGAGAGTTGCCAAGTATCAAACCAAGGAAACCGCAGATGCCATTCAAGAACTATCACTATATGGTGTAGAATTGACAGAGGAAGTGAAAAGATATTATCCGCTGGGGGCTTTTGCGGCGCAAGCTTTGGGCAGTGTCACCGATGATAATGTGGGATTGGCCGGAATCGAACTGAGATACGATAGTTTTTTAAGCGGTGTTTCGGGACGATGGATAAAGAGTGCGGATGTGGATGGGAATGGGTTGGCTTATGGTGTGGAAAAATATTTTGGCGCTTCTGACGGGCTGAATGTGGTATTAACCATCGACTCCGTCATTCAACATTATGTGGAAAAGTCCATTCAAGAGGTATTGGAACAAACGGAAGCAGATCGTGTCTGGTGCATGATGATGGATCCGAAAACAGGAGATATATTGGCCATGGCCATGTTGCCGGA
>CALFUG010000009.1 GCA_937928455.1 uncultured Clostridia bacterium | reverse complement strand
CGTCGAAAGGCCGGTGAACAAGAACAAGAAGTGGAAGCCTTGTTGAATAGGCAATGGGAAGAAAAGGGCCGACTGGATGAATTAACGGAAGAAATAACGAAATCTCGAATGACTACCTCCTCCTGGGAAAGCGAAAAGCAGGGGGTGGATGCCATCGTTGCCATGATTGAAAAATCCATGGACCAGATGAAGAGAGAGAAACAACATAAAGAACAATTGAAAGTGCAATATCAGGAGGAAAAAGAAAAAATCCTATCCGGCACGGGGGGGGATGTGGAACTTCTGAAGGAGAAAGAGCAGGAAAAGAAACAGATTGAGGAAGAGTTAAAACAGCTGCGATTGGAAAAAACAGAAGTGTTCCAGCGGTTGACACGAGTCTCTAAGGAAAAAGAAGCTTTGGATAAGAGATTGGAGGAATTGTCCGCCCATCGGATGGAGATGGAAATTAAGAGGGGGAAGAATGAAACCTTAACGGACACCTACAAGGAACGATTATGGGAAGAGTTCGAAGTCTCTTATGCCCAGGCATTGGAATGGAAGCGAGAAGATTTTGTCTTGACCACTGCGGTACGGGAAAACCGGGAAATCAAGAGTCGCATGCGTGAGCTGGGAGAGGTGAATGTTGGGGCCATCTCGGAGTACCAGGAAGTGAAAGAACGATATGACTTCCTCACGGAACAGCGGGAAGATATATTAACCGCAACGGATGGGTTGAACAAGATTATACACGATACGGATAAAATCATTCGAGCCAGATTCAAGGAGAGCTTTGATCAAGTGGCAGTGAATTTTGAACATTTTTTCCGAGAGCTGTTTGGCGGCGGCAATGCCCAACTGGTATTGGAAGATTCGGAGAAACCACTGGAATCTGAAATTGATATCATCGCACAACCCCCGGGGAAAAAGCTCAGTAACATTAGTCTCCTGTCAGGAGGAGAGAAGACCATGACCGCCATTGCACTTATGTTCGCTGTATTAAAAACCAAGCCCACACCCTTCTGTATACTAGACGAAGTGGAAGCGGCCTTGGATGAAACCAATATCAATCGTTTTATAAAAACCCTTCATCACTTTGAGGATGATATTCAATTTACTCTGGTGACTCATCAAAAGGCCACCATGGAGCATGCGGATACGTTGTATGGTGTAACTATGGCGGAACAGGGAATTTCAAAAGTAATTTCCCTGAAGCTAGGGGATGAATTTGACTTGGGAGAAAATTAATGGAGTACGAAAAGAAATC
>CALFUG010000008.1 GCA_937928455.1 uncultured Clostridia bacterium | reverse complement strand
TCACAACCTCCATAATTAAGGGGCGGTGCTCTTGACCATACACCTCATCGTAATGCTTCTTCAGGGCCTTTTCTGTTTTTCGTTTTACCTTTAGCCGCTTCTCTTCCAAGATCGCCAGCCCCTTTACCACACCATCAATAATGGCTTCCGGTCTGGCGGCACATCCCGGTACGTACACGTCTACAGGAACTACGGTGTCTGCCCCTCCACAGATATTATAACATTCTTTGAACACGCCGCCATCACAAGCACAAATTCCTACGGCAATGACGATTTTCGGCTCCGGCATTTGCTCATAAATCTGTTGAATGACCGGCTTGTTTTTTTCATTAACGGAGCCCGTCAGCAAAAAGACATCCGCATGCTTGGGGTTACCGGTATTTTTTATGCCAAACCGCTCGATGTCATACATGGGCGTGAGGCAAGCCAGCACTTCGATGTCGCATCCGTTGCAGCTGGATCCATCATAATGTATCATCCACGGGGATTTTGTAACAAAGGACATTTGATTTCCTCCTCTAATTCTCCAGTATATCTTACATAAAGTTCAAAACCAGAAGATTGACAAATCCCACGGTAATGGCGGTAAACCAGCCTACCTTAAGGGTTACTTCCCACTTCATTCTGGCGTAGTTATTGTCGATAAACACTTCTATAAAATAGGTGAGGAGGGCCACTGCCACACCCAGCACCACACTCCATGCTGTTCCGTTCACAAAGAACAGGAACACCAATCCCAAAAGAAACACGTTTTCATACCAATGGGCAATCTCCACCATGGCTAGGGTTTTCCCGGAAAATTCCGTTTGTAAACCTTGAACCAACTCCTGGTGCGCATGGTGGGACATGGATAAATCAAAGGGGGATTTTCGGAACTTGATGGTGAGAATTCCGGTAAATCCGATGAACACACCAATAAGATAGATAAAAGGCATGGTCTGCGTTTGAATAATCTCCTCTACCCGAAAACTTCCCGTAAACATATAGAACCCTACTGCCGTCATGAGAACCATGGGCTCATAGGACATGACCTGAAGCAGCTCACGTTCCGCACCGATTTCCGCATAGGGAGAACCGGCACAGTATCCTGCTACAATGAGAAATGCGCTGGCCAAAGTCAATACAAAGATGGCTAGCAGCAAGTCTCCACCTGCGAAGAAAAATCCGCCGGTGATGATCACAAACAAGAGGAAACAGAACACATAGAAGTCCTGCACTTTATTAACGGTAATCTGCTCTTTTTGATATAGCTTCAGCACATCATAGAAGGGCTGAAGAATGGGAGGACCCACTCTTCCCTGCATCCGTGCGGTGACGATACGATCGGCTCCCGCCAAAAGTCCTCCGACAAAAGGGGCAAACAGGAGATATAGTAGCAATGCAATGATATTCATTCCCATTATAATACACCTCCTGCCATAATTCCAAGTACCGATACGATGGTTAAAATACTAAGGATGTTCCCAATTAGGGTCATCCTTGCTTCCCCGAATATACTTTCCACATACCAGTTTCTCAAAGATAGTTCCACTTCGTTTCCCATGGAACCATAAAACTTGGTGCTATCTCCCGTGTTAACCCCCGACAGATACATAGACACGATTTTCTTTTTTCGGAAATGTCGTTTATTGAAGAACAGAACCGGCAGAAGAATAATCAATGCCACCATCCCGCTCATAATTTGCAAATTGCTGGAGGACAATGCCAGGGCTTCTACGGAGCTGAATACTGTCTCTAGATACGGTACCACCGCATAAGTAGATACGGCTGGGAACAGGAGACACATCATGATAACCATATACACCAGGCAGTAGAAGGTAAACCACTCCGATTGATGCACATGGGCTTCCAGATTCTTAGTCTTCGCCATAATGGCTGCCATTTTTCCCAACCATTTGGTCCAGTAGAACGCGGTGGCTGCGCTACCAAAGCAGATAATCACCACGAGAGGAATATTACCGGAATCCACGAAGGCGGTCATGGCGGCCCACTTGGAAACCAACATTCCCAATGGTGCTAGGAACATACCGGAAATACCCACCATCATAAAGAGGGCCAAACGCGGCATTTTGGAAAAGAGACCATCCATGTCTTCAATATCTCTACTGTCCAAACTGTGCTCCGCCGTCCCCACGCAGAGAAACAGCAATGACTTGGTGATGGCATGGAATATGACCAGCATAATGGCCGCCCATACAGTCTCGTTGGTACCGATACCGGCACAGGCTATAATCAATCCCAAATTGGCCACCGTGGAGTACGCCAACACTCGCTTGGCGTTACTCTGGGAGATAGCGGCAAAGGAGGCCATCAGGAAGGTAACTCCCCCTACCATCATGGCCATAATCCCCGCGCCGTTCCAACCCAGCACCGGAGACAATTTAATAATCAG
>CALFUG010000007.1 GCA_937928455.1 uncultured Clostridia bacterium | reverse complement strand
TCTCGATTCACATTCCACCTCTTCGAGAGCGTCCGGAAGATGTTTTTCCTCTAGTTACCCACTTTCTTGAGAGGTTTGGGGAAAAGTATGAAGTAAAGCATATTCTCAATAACACAGCCATGTCCTACTTAGAGCAGTATTCCTGGCCGGGAAATGCCAGAGAGTTAGCGAATGTGATTGAACGGCTGGTGATTACGGAAGAGGAGTACGTGATTACGGAAAACAATTTGCCAAACCACATTTATAATCGAAAGAATATTCCTGAGTATGATATCAAAGACAGAACGTTGAAAAGCATTCTAGAGGAAGTAGAAAAAGACGTTTTAATACGTAGCTACCGGGAACATGGTACCACCATGGCGGTGGCAAAAGCCTTAGGAATCAGCCAACCATCGGCATCCGTAAAGCTAAGCAAATATCTCAAGGGAAAGAAGGAAGAGAAATAAATAGGCCTCAGCCTAATTGGTACAATAAAATGTGGAAAATCCTTGCCGGTGTATTAGAAACATAATAGAATGGCGGGGATTTTTATTATTTTACTAATAACATAGTAGAGGAAAGTTGACAATTTATTATCATATTTATGACCTGTCACAAAAAGACTGAAAATTAGGGCAAACAATGGATTTGTAAGCATTTATTTTTCTTGTTGGATTCTGGCAACTTGGCATGACAATTGCAAAATATCTATTTGCGAATGAAAGTTGAGTATTCATTCGGTCGTAATTTTTTACTGTTTTAGATTGGAGGAGGAAAGATGAAAAAAACTTTAGCGTTACTACTATGCTTAATCCTTGTGATGGGCGTAATGGCTGGCTGTGGCTCCGGAGGAGAAGGAGAAGCAGAGGGAGAAGCGGAAAACTACGTAATTCAGTTAGCTCACGTTGAAGCAGAAGGACGATCTGTCTATGCTGCTGCTGAAGAATTCAAAGCTTATATTGAAGAAGCTTCCGAAGGTAGAATTACTGTTAATGTACTGCCCAATGCGCAATTTGGAGGAGATATGGAAGGATTGGAGGGTACTGCTCTTGGTACAATTCAGATGACCATGGCATCCACTGCTCCGCTGGCTAGTTACGATGAGAACTTCATGATCTTGGACCTTCCTTTCTTGTTTGAATCAAGAGAACACTGCTATAGCGCTGTGGATGGAGAGTTAGGCCAAGCTTTGAATGACTTGCTTCCTCAGTATGGACTCATCAACTTTGGATATGCAGACAACGGACTTCGACACATCACCAATAATGTAAGACCCATTAACGAGCCCGCAGACTTAGAAGGAATTAAAATCAGAGTTATGGAAAGCCCGGTATATATTGACATGTTCAATCTGTTGGGAGCCAACCCCACACCCATGAGCTTCAGTGAAGTTTACACTGCGCTTCAGCAAGGAACGGTAGATGCTCAGGAAAATGGTGCGGGATTAGTATATGCCACAAAATTCCAAGAAGTTCAAAAGTACTACAGCTTGACAAGCCATGTATATTCATTAGATGCCGTTGCAATCAATGCTGATTTCTACAACAGTTTACCGGAAGACCTTCAAGCGCTTGTAAAAGAGGGCGCTGAAACCATTCTGATTCAGAAACAAAGAGAAACAGAAATGAACGAGGATGCTGGTTTTATTCAGAAACTAGAGGATGAAGGAATGATTATTAATGAAATCACTCCTGAAAACATGCAGAAATTTAAAGATGCGGTTATGCCTATGCATGAAGAGTACAAAGGAAACCAAGTAGAAGAAAGATTCTTTGACCTTGTTTAAAGATCGATATCGTAGTTGATATTAGTTTCAGCTATTGGAGTCAGACAGAGTTTCCTTCTGTCTGACTCCATTATGTCAAAATGAAATTAGGTGAAATGATGAACAATATAGACATGGCCCAGGAAAGGGTTCATGGGGGGAAAACTCCTTTTTATAAACACATTGTCAATGTGTATAACAAAGCGGAAGAATATTTTTTAATTACGGCATTAGCGGTTACGGTTATTCTGATTTTTTATCAAGTAGTCATGCGTTATGTATTTAATAATTCTTCTTCTTGGACAGAAGAAATGTCCCGGTATTTATTTATATGGATGACTTGGTTGGGAACCAGCTTAGGGGCACGGGAACACAAACATATTCGGGTGGAGTTATTGGAATGCACTTTCATTAACAGAGGTAGATTAAAGGCGAAGAATACGCTGCTGATTCTAATCTATCTCATCTGGTTGTTTATTACGGTATTTTTAGCAATATACGGGATGGAATATGCTCTGGAGATGGTGTCCAGAGGAGCAGTATCTCCAGCGATGCGGCTTCCTATGGTTTATGTTGGTTTGGCGATACCCGTAGGTTGCACGGCTGTGAGCCTTCGCTTAATTTACGAATTGTACTTGGAGGTTAGAAAATTACTGAAGGGTGGTGTGATCTAATGGATATAGCAGTACTATTCTTGACCATGTTCCTTCTTATTGGTATCGGTGTTCCCATTGGATATGCCATTGGATTTTCTACTCTAGTAACCATAATTATTTATACGGATATTCCTCTGGTAATCGTGGCCCAAAAGGCATTTACCGGTGTGGATTCATTTCCGCTGATGGCAATCCCCTTCTTTATCTTGGCGGGTACGTTAATGACCCATGGAGGCATAGCCAGACGGATATTGAACTTCATTAATGTTTTTATTGGTTCTGTTACGGGGGGACTTGGAATCGTTACCACGGTTTCTTGTATGTTCTTCGGGGCGATTTCAGGATCGGCCATTGCAACCACATCTGCCATGGGTTCATTTATGATTCCTGCTATGGAGGAGAAAAAATACGACAAGAGTTTTGCGGCTGCCATTACCGCTTCTGCAGGAACGATAGGAATTATCATTCCCCCCAGTATTCCCTTTGTTATTTACGGGGTAGTAACCAATACATCGATTGGTGACCTTTTTATAGCTGGAGTCATTCCGGGAGTCCTGATGGCAATTGCTCTAATTCTTACATGCTACATTATTTCAAAAAGAAGAGGGTATGTGGGAGACGATACGAAAATGTCATGGGCTCTTGCTTGGAAGGAGTTTCGTAGTGCCATATGGGCGCTGCTATCTCCCATCATTGTTCTGGGTGGAATCTATGGAGGAATCTTCACACCGACAGAAGCTGCGGTAGTGTCCGTTGTATATTCACTGGTCATCGGTGTGTTTGTATATCGAGAACTTGATTTTGTTAAAATAAAAAGAGCTTTGTTTGACACACTCATTATTAACGGAATTACTACATTTATGATAGGTCTATCCATGATTTTTGCCACCTATCTCAGCCTTAACCAGGTTCCCCAACGAATCGCAGCATTTCTACTAGAGGTTACAGATAATAAAATAGTGCTTCTATTGATGATCAACATATTTTTACTTTTAGTGGGTTGTTTGATAGATAACATCCCGGCGTGCATTATTCTGGCTCCCATTCTTTTGCCGGTAGTCGTGAGCTTGGGAATGACCCCGCTGCAATTTGGTATCGTATTGACCATGAACTTGGCCATTGGCTTTATAACACCGCCTTATGGCCCCAATTTATTTGTAGCTGCTTCCGTGGCGAATATATCTGTCGATAAAATGTTCCGACAGATTCTGCCCTTTATCCTAGCCCTATTCATCGTATTGATGATTTGTACATATATACCTGCGGCTACCACTCTTTTGGTAGGAATGATGCGTTAGTAATAGATATCACATAGAATTTAGAATTAAAATCGGGAGGTAACATCATGACAACAGTATCAATAGCTCAATTAATAGAACGCTCTAAACTTGCCCAAAAGCAATTTGCCAATGCTTCCCAAGAGCAAGTGGACGAAGCTGTTCGAATTGTCGCCAAAACGGTATTTGACAATGCGGAGATTTTAGCAAAACTTGCAGTGGAAGAAACCGGTATGGGGGTTTACGAACATAAAGTGACAAAGAACATGGGCAAAGCCCGTATTATATGGAATAGCCTAAAGGGTAAAAAATCTGTGGGAGTTATAGAAGAGGATTCGGAAAACGGCATCATAAAGGTGGCAAAACCCATGGGGGTTATTGGTGCTGTGACGCCTTGCACCAATCCCATTGTCACACCGATGTGCAATATTATGTTTGCTTTGAAAGGAAGAAACTCTATCATTATTGCACCCCATCCCAGAGCAAAGAAATGCGCCGCCTACACCATAGATTTGATGAACGAAAATCTGAAAGGGCTGGGGCTTCCAAGCGACTTGATACAAACCATCGAAGAACCCTCTGTGGAAAGCACCAATGAATTAATGAAAAGTGTAGATGTGGTGGTTGCAACGGGTGGCATGGGCATGGTGAAAGCCGCCTATTCCAGCGGGAAACCAGCCTATGGTGTTGGCGCAGGCAATGTTCAGTGTATACTGGACCGCGATGCCGACTTTGAAGAGGCAGTTCCGAAAATCATCACAGGAAGAACCTTTGACAACGGGATTATCTGTTCCGGAGAGCAAATGGTAATTGTCCACGAGGATGATTATGAGAAAGTTCTGGAAGAGTTCAGGAAGAACAAAGCATATGTGGTAGAAGATGAAGGGCAAAAGAATCAGCTAAGGGGAACATTGTTTGATGATAATGGTGTTATGCTTCGTCATGCCATAGGACAGAACTGCAATACGGTGGGCAAATTGGTAGGCATCCAAATCCCGGAGGATACCTCCGTAATCGTTGTGCCAGTTGACGGAAAGGGTAGAGAAGATGTGTTATGCAAGGAAAAAATGTGCCCTGTGATTGCTGTTAAAAAGTACTCTACGCTAGAGGAAGCCTTAGACATAGCAGAAGCCAACCTTGAGTACGAAGGCAAAGGCCATAGTGTAGGTATCCATTCGCATAATGCAGAGAA
>CALFUG010000006.1 GCA_937928455.1 uncultured Clostridia bacterium | reverse complement strand
AACCAGTATAAAGTGTTGAAGAGCTTTCAAGAGAACCGAATCAGTGATGTGCATTTTCGATGGAACACCGGGTATGGGTATGATGATCCGGGAAGGGAAGCCATAGAAAAGGTATATTCCAGTTTATTTCGAACCGAGGCTGCTTTAGTGCGACCTACTATCGTAAATGGTACACACGCATTGACTTTAATGTTTTCCGGCATTTTGAGACCGGGAGACCAACTGATTTATTGTAGTGGCTCTCCCTATGATACTTTAGAAGAAGTTATCGGTATTCGGGGCGAAAATCAGGGCTCCCTGAAGGATTTTGGTATAGAATACGAGCAAGTAGAACTGTTGGAAAATGGGATGCTCGATTTTCCGGAAATTCAGAAAATCATCAAACCAAACACAAAAATTTGTGCACTTCAAAGAGCCACGGGATACGGCTGGAGAAAAGCGCTTACCATGGAACAAGTGAAAGAATGGGCCTCTTTTATCAAGAATATTCGAGGTGATATTATACTAGCCGTGGATAATTGTTATGGCGAGTTTCTGGATATTGTTGAGCCCACAGAAGTTGGCGTAGATGTTATGGCGGGGTCACTGATTAAGAATCCAGGCGGTGGATTGGCGCTGACAGGGGGATATATAGTAGGAAAAGGTGATTTGATTCAGAACATCGCCTATCGCATGACAGCTCCAGGAATCGGTGGAGAATGTGGTCTTACCTTTGGTCAAACAAGAACCATGCTTCAGGGTTTGTTTCAAGCACCCAAAGTGGTGAATGGTGCTGTGAAGGGGGCCATTCTTTTAGGACAAGTGTTTGAAATGCTAGGCTTTGAGGTGTGTCCTGCTCCGATGGATTCCAGAAGCGATATCATTCAAGGAGTGCGGCTCAAAAAACAAGAAGCCATGATTTCATTCTGTAGGGGAGTACAGGAAGCTGCGCCCATAGATTCTCACGTGGCACCTATGCCTTGGGCCATGCCGGGGTACGAGGATCCGGTCATTATGGCGGCGGGGGCGTTTATTCAAGGATCATCCATCGAATTATCGGCGGATGGGCCTTTAAGACCTCCATATACTGTTTATTTTCAAGGGGGCCTAACTTACGAACATGCAAAATTTGGTGTCATGAAAGCAGTGCAGGCTTTAAGGCAGGATGGTTTCGTGTTACAATAACGTCATGAAAAAGGATGATGTATCGGGAATTAGAATTCGAAGAGCGGTATCCTATCTGCAGTTACTTATACTTATAAGTATCGTTGTTGGTGTTCCGTTATATATTTGGTTTGGTCATCCGGAATGGATTGAGCAAGTCAATTCTTTGGAAAAAGCGGAACTCTTTCTGGAAGGATATAAAAATGAAAGCTATTGGATTTATTTAGGCATTCAAGTAGTGCAGATTATCGTTTCGGTAATACCGGGACAGTTTATGAATATGGCAGCGGGATGGTTGTTTTCATTTCCTGTTGCCTTTGTATTATCCATTGTAGGTGCTGCCATTGGAACTTTTCTTACATATTTTCTGTCCAAAATTTTAGGGCAGAAAGCTATGAGAACTCTCATTGAACCGAAGAAATATCAGACTTTTCTGAAACGATTAAACAGTAAACGAGCGTATATCGCCGTATTTGTATTGTATTTATTCCCTGGGCTACCCAAAGACATTTTGGGATATGTGGCAGGTGTTTCCAATATGAATTTTCTGCCATTTTTAGTTTTGTCATTGGTGGGGCGTGCACCCTCGCTGGCAGTAAGTGTTATGGTAGGTAGTATGCTGAATAAACAGATATATTCCGGAGTCGTTATTTTGTCTTTGCTGATGATAATTCTATTTATTCTTGGTATTGTTTTTCGTAAAAGATTATTGCATTTTGTAGATCACGGGTATGCGAAGTACATTCAGAAAGAGGGGAGATGAGATGAAGTATATAAAAAAGCACTTAGGAGTATGGGGGTTCATTTTACTTATATTCTTCGGTATGGTGGCTTGCTCGAATGAAGAACCTCTTCCAGAAGAGCCGGAAACCGGTTCTCCGGAAGGGGTAACCATTGCTTACTTGCAAGGGTTCCGAGAAGGCGACTATACCCAATTAGAGACTATGGTAGAGGAAATGCCTAAGGTGGGGGATATATATTTTACCTTAGACCAACAACCTCCGAAAACCCTGAATGAGATGATTCGCTCTCAATACGAATTTATTGTCCATTTTTATGGGGAGGATGCTTGGGATAGAGTAGATTATCAGATTCCAAAGAAAGCATCCGGTGATGTACAGGTAGATTTATTCTTTTCGGAAGAACCGGTTCACCTTATGGGATATCAAAATATTCATATTATATTATCGGATGAATCCGGTGCTTGGCAAATTAAGAAAGGGCTCTCATGGGAGCAGGATATATATGGCGAAGCACCAAAACCGGACTATTATCAGGGAGAAGAGGCTATTTACCGAGGAATTGACGGAACGATGAATCCGGAGCAAGTAAGGGAAATATTGGGAGAGCCGATTCATCGTGAAGAAAACAAAGACTATGGTTACCAAACATTGTCTATGGATTACCAGGATGCCAGCTACTATTTTATCGGTGGCATCAATGATTCCGGCGAATTTGACAAATATTATTTGGAATCCATTGTGGTGATGGGTGGAGAGGAGAGGCTTCCCCGGGATATTCAAATGGGAGACACATTCGACCAGATAATGAGAAAATTTCCTCGTGATAAGGATTGGACTGCGGATCCCAACAATTGCTTCTACGGAGAAAATACCTTGGAAGGTTTTGGCGGAGCTTGTTTTTCCTACGAAGATGATGCAGAAAATGTATATGACACCATTGTTTTGGTACCGGTGGAATATACGCCATACTATAAGCTGGAGTTCACTAATGGGCAACTGATGACAGCGATGTTAGTATTTATACAAATTCAGTAGATGGGATAGTCATACACCTTCCTACTTGTTAACAATATTAATCCTTGTAATAAAACACCCCTGCTATTTATTAGCGGGGGTGTTTATTTTCTATGGAGCGATCAAATACGATGTCTAATGATGTAAATAACGATCACCGGGAGGAGAGGGTTTTTCTCATTATCATCGGGTTGGTCGCATCCACTCTATGGAAAGCAGATCATGAACCGGGAATACTTATTGGCTAATGGGTGGGTCCAATAAAAAACCGGTTTCATGAGCTGCTGAACCAACTGCATTTGTACCGGTAAGAGGAAACTCATCTTAATGATAAAATGGGTGCCAATGACATCACACCGGCAACTGGCTGGCTTATCAGGTTCCTGCTTTAGCCCCTATAGTTTTGCGACACTTCCTTTCAGAAGCTGTGCCTTTATTCAGTGGAATATGAAGTTAAACTCATTATAATTTATTGATGCAAAAAATGCAATGAGAAAAATAAAAAAACGAAAGAGATCTAAAATAGGTTGACAAAGAACATATATTCGTGTATTATACAATAAAGAACAGTTGTTCTAATAGGGTGGGCTCCACGAAAGGAGGTCGAATCAAATGTTGTATTTAGGAAAACATCATCGCATTAAGTCCGAGTTACGTTTTTCTATGTTTATGTTGATTTGTGTTATATTCGTTATTATATCGGTACAAGGATTATTAGGCGTGGATAAAGCCGCTGGCACAGTACAAGAAACGTATCAAACCGTAGAAATTCATTACGGGGATACGCTTTGGAATATTGCGGGTCAATATGCACCGGAAAATATGGATATCCGAAGAGCGGTATATCAGCTGGAGAAATTAAATGGGATTTCGGCCACGGAGTTAATGCCGGGGATGGAAATTCAAATTCCGAATTACTAATTTATTATCATGGAAATTTTAAAATAATAGCAGGATACTAGGTATAGTTAAGTCCAAATAAATCCGTTAGAACGGAAATTAGAGCCTCAAAAAATAGGGGGTTTGGATCAAAACAAGAGCGGAGTCGTTGCAATTGCTGGAATGGTACCAGAACAACGAATCCGCTTTAAAAACCATTAATACTATTCCCAAAATTATGATTTAAGGAATAGTTAACAATCATTCTAATACGCTTCATAAAATCAAAAACCATTAACCAATAGAACCTTATGCTTCTCCCCCACTGTCCTTACGATTCACAGGTAGTATAATCAAAGTCGTCGTATTTATCTTTATTGGCGTATTTGCGAATGTTCAATGGGCCGTTTAATACCGTTCTTTTTATTATCATGGTACCATCATGTTTTGTGTTTACACGCCAAGTAATTAGGGATAAATGATTGTTGGTCAACTCCAGGCAAAAAATCCCTCTGGGGTTTACGCAGCTTCCACAATTGAAGTACGCATGATCCCCATTAATGGGAAATTTCGGCCGATGGGTGTGACCACATATAAGGATGGTCTTGTGATGCTGAATCCACTGTGCGTACATGCGTTCTATTTTATGGCGTTTTCTTCGACTTTTGGCTGGGCTAGCCGGGTTTTTTAGACCGATAACATGCATGAATCTCCATAGAAAACGAATCAGAGCAAAGGATAAGAAATAGAATTGATCATTCAGCAAATCCCCTTGATGACCGTGCACCACAAATATCTCTTGTTCCGTCTTTTTTTCTTTTAATACAAGAGCTTCATGAAATTTAATGCCTGGAAAGAGGTCATCGCAGGCTCCTTGATATTCGTCATAAACTTGATATAGGTCTCGTGCTACCTTTTCCGGCTTTCGATAGCAGATATTGTGATTTCCAAAAAGCATCAGTAGACGGTTTTCCAAGAAAAACTTTCGTAACAATGAAAAAGTGGGAAAATGGGCATTTCGAATCACATCGAAACTCCTCTGTTCCCACATTTCGTCTCCGTCCCCTACTTCTACATAGGTAAAACCATTATCAAGATAATATTTAAGAGCATAATTAAATATATGTTTATTCCTTCCAAATTCATCGGAAAGGCTGTCATCGCCCCGGTGTTGATCTCCAAAAAACACAAACTTGGATTCCTTGTCAAAAGGAATAATGGTAGCTTGCTTATAGACCTGCTCTAGTCTGGAAAACTCTCGCATCTATTGTTTCGTCTCCTCGTAAGGTGAATTCTTTCTTTCAAAGTACAACCGATCCAAATAGCCTTGTAGAATCAATACAGCTGCTTGCTTGTCAATGACCTCTTTGCGTTTCTCCCGGCGAACATCTGCCTCAATCAATACTTTCTCTGCCTGCACTGTGGTCAAACGTTCATCCTGGAAAAGAATGGCCACATTTTGCATACCGGAAGATCGCAACTTGTTCTCCAGCATATTCTTAAATTCAACCACTTTATCCGTTTGCGGACTAAAACTACCGTCTAATTTTTTGGGAAGTCCAATCACTACGGTATTACATCCGTAGTCGCGAATATAGTCTATCACCACTCCTGCATCTTTTCGTATGCCCACACGTTGAATGGTGGTTATTCCATGAGCGCTCAGCATTAACTCATCGCTAATGGCAACACCAATGGTTTTGTCTCCCACGTCCAATCCTATGGCTTTCATTCTTATTTTGCCAAGAAGGATCGCAACAATTCCTCCACTAAGTCATCTCGTTCAATATGACGAATTAGGTTGCGGGCATTATTATGACTGGTTATATAGGAAGGATCTCCAGACAAAATGTAACCTACCATTTGGTCAATGGAATTATATCCTTTTTCTTCCAACGCATCATATACTGCCCGAAGAATTTCATTGGTGGTGGGTTGCTCACTCTTTTCGGGGTTTCCGTCAAAAAGAATCGTATTTCTTTCCATCCAAATCACCGTCCTTTTCCTGATTCTGTAAAATATTCTTGTCTCGATTCGGTTTCATTATACTAAACATGAGGGTCAAAGTATAGACCTTGACCCTGGATTTAACGAAGAATTAATATTATTTGGCTTGAACAATTTCTTCCGCAACCTGGAAAGCTTCCGGAATCTTATTGGGATCTTTCCCACCGGCCTGGGCCATGTCTTCTTTACCGCCTCCCCCACCACCGGCAGCTTCTGCAATTCTTTTTATCATTTGACCGGCATGGTATCCTTTCTCTAACAAATCATCCGTTATAGACACCATAAAGGTCACTTTATCCTCATTGACAGTTGCAAAGACCAAAATAAGATTGCTGTATTTTTGTTTTATTTCGTCGGATAATGTTCTTAAATCCTGAATGGTGTAATCTTTGAAGGAATGAGTCACTAGGCGCACTCCATTTATTTCTTTGGCTGCTTCCATCCACTGCTCTAAGGAACTCCCCATGGAAGATTTTTTGAATTCTTCTAGCTCTTTTTTGAGTAATTTTAATTCTTCTGATATATTCTGCGCCTTTTGTAGTAGTACATGAGGACTGGTTTTTAGGGTTTCGGCAGTCTTCTGAATGGTCGATTCCATTTCCTTTGCTACCTTTAATACACCCATTCCTGTTACTGCTTCCATACGACGAACACCGGAGGCTACGCCACTCTCAGACAATATTTGAAATGCTCCAATTTGTCCCCCATTCTTAACATGAGTTCCTCCACATAGTTCTTTGCTATAATCACCCACTGACACGACCCGAACCCAATCTCCATATTTTTCTCCAAAGAGTGCAATGACTCCTTCTTGTTGCGCTTGTTCCATGGGCACTTCCCGAGTCGTAACATCTGGGAAAAAGGAAATACGTTCATTCACATATTCCTCTACCTTTTGGATTTCGTCGATGGTTAACGCCTGAAAATGATGAAAATCAAATCGGAGGCCCTCGGGTGTTACGCTGCTACCTGCTTGTTGCACATGATCCCCCAGTACCTCTCTCAAAGCATTATGAAGCAAATGAGTTGCAGTATGATTCCTCGCCGTTGCATATCTTCGAGGGGCGGCAACCAAACACTGCACCATGTCACCAGGTTTTACTTCTCCTTTTCTCACAATCACTTCATGAAGAAAGGCTTCTTTGCTTCGAGTGACTTTCAGAACCTCCAATGAGCATCCATCACAGTACATCACTCCCAAATCGGTGCTTTGGCCCCCTCCTTCCGCATAAAAAGGTGTTTGATCCAGTATGATTTTACCGGTCTCTCCTTCTTTTAGAGACGGAACGGTGGCATTTTCTCGAAAGGTGTAGAGAACACGACCTCGGTTTTCCAGAGTATCATATCCTACAAAAATGGTAGGATGTTCCAGGGTGAAAGTCAACTCCATTTCACTCCAACCCTCATCTTCATCACTTTTCCTGGCAGCACGAGCTTGTTGCCGCTGGTTTTCCATATGTTCTTGAAAACCATCAACGTCTGCCTGATATCCAGACTCCTCCAAAATCTCCTGGGTTAATTCCAATGGAAAACCATAGGTATCATAAAGCTTGAAGGCTCTTTCTCCGGAAAGAACTTGAATGCCCTCTTTTTCCATTGATTGGATATACTCCAAGATGATTTCCTCGCCCTGACCGATGGTGCTGGCAAATTTATCCTCTTCCACCGATATAATTTTGTGGATATAATCCTTTTTTACTCGTAATTCAGGGTAGGCTTCTCCGGAGACTTGAACCACATATCGAGATAGATCCGACAGAAATGGTCCTTGTATTCCTAAATTCCGACCGTGTCTCGCCGCTCTTCGTAATAATCGGCGAAGCACATAGCCCCGCCCTTCGTTTCCCGGTAGTATTCCATCTGCAATCATGAAGGTAATGCTACGAAGATGGTCTGTTATGATTCTTGTTGAGACGTCTTCCTTTGATTTCCCTTGGGTGTAAGGGATCCCACTTTTTTCACATATGGCATCCAGAACAAATTTAATGGTGTCCACCGCAAAAATAGAGTCCACATCTTGCATGACACAGGCAATTCGTTCCAGACCCATTCCCGTATCAATGTTTTTATGTGCCAGATCTGAATAATTTCCTGCGTCGTCTCGATTGTATTGGGTAAATACATGATTCCAGAATTCGATATAACGGTCACAATCACATCCGGGTTTACACCCCTCTCTTCCGCAACCGTATTCTTCTCCCCGGTCAAAATAAATTTCAGAACAAGGTCCACAAGGTCCGGTTCCTATTTCCCAAAAATTATCATCCTTACCCAGGGCAACAATGCGTTCCTTTGGAAGTCCAATATCATTGACCCAAATATCATAAGCCTCTTGATCCTTTTCATATACAGATGCCCAGATTTTGTCTTCTGGCATTTCAAGTACCTGGGTAATGAATTCCCAACCCCATATCAAAGACTCTTTTTTGAAATAATCTCCAAAACTAAAGCTTCCCAACATTTCAAAGAATGTTCCATGGCGGTCCGTGTAGCCCACGTTCTCAATATCGCCGGTTCGGATACATTTCTGACAAGTGGTCATACGAGGACTTGGCGGAGTCTCTAGACCTGCAAAAAATGGTTTTAATGGTGCCATACCCGAATTAATAATCAGTAAACTTTTATCCCCGTCCGGAATGAGAGAAAAACTCTGACGTCTATAGTGACCTTTGCTTTCGTAAAAGCTTAGGAACATTTCTCGCAATTGATTTAGGCCGATTTTTTTCATATAGTTGCTATCCTTTCCTATTTGTGTTTCAACCCATACATTTTACCATAACACATTGAAACATCAAGGTTTTATTAAATAATCTCCAATTTGATCGGGGGCAAAGACCCCTTTATCGGTAATAATTCCGGTAATCAACTCCGGTGGGGTCACATCAAAAGCAGGATATGTGCCAGAAGCCCTAGGAGATGCGGTAGGAAGGCCCCGAATCTGTAACACTTCCGAAGGGTTTCGTTCTTCGATGGGAACATCCTGAAAAGTCTTTGCTTGTATATCCGGCCCGTAAGCGAAGGCATAAAAAGGCACTTGATATCGTTTGGCACAGATGGCAATTTGTAAAGTTCCCACCTTATTAATAACATGGCCATCCAGGGTGGTTCGATCGCTTCCTGCCAAGAACACCTGAATTTTTCCTTGGCTAAGAAGTGTAGCAGGCATATTATCTGTTATCACGGTAACAGGAACTCCCATATCTATCAATGCCGTGGCCGTAAGCCGAGAGCCTTGCAAATAGGGTCGTGTTTCACTACAATATGCTTTCAATTGTTTTCCTTGGTTTAGAGCTTCTAGAATCGTGTATATCAGAGTGGTTTCGGGCCAACAATGAGTTAGTATGGTGTCTCCGGATTGAATAATGGTTGCTCCAAATTTTCCTAAATGTAAACTGTTCATATGACGTGTGGTAATCATCCAATCCATGTATTCGAGTAGAATCTCTTCTCCGCTTTTTAGTTTTTGTTGAAAATGAAAATTCAAAAACTCTAACATACCGGATACGGTTTCTCTGATTTCGTGGTTTGTAGGTCGGGTATGTAGGATACGTTGCCCAGCCATATTCATGGACTCCAAAAAAATCTCTCCTTGTCTGGATTGATTTTCTCTGGCTGCTAGAATCATACCACAAGCAGCTGCATAGGCTGGTCCCAGGCTTTGAGTCACCATATTCTCAATGGCCTGAGCGACTTCCTCATAAGTTACACACTCTACAAATCGTATTTCAAATGGATAAATACGGCGGTCCAATATATATACTTTCCCGTTTTCGTATCGGGCGATGTTTTCGGGACGTACTAAAAATGGTAGTTTTTCAATAAAATCTGGGGGAATCATTCTCTCTGCCTGCCTTTAATATAGTTTTCCTGAATCTCGCGCCGCTGATCTTCGGAAATTAATTTGGGTTTTCCTAGTGTCTTTGCTTGAAAATAGACTTGTGCTTCTCGCTCAATAGATTCTGCCAAACTCAATGCTTCTGATAAATTGTCTCCCATGGCAACTAAACCATGATTCATAATTAAAACAGCTCGAAGTCGAGGGTTCTCTTCCACTAACTCTAAAATGGAATCCGTAATATCTTGTGTGCCAGGGATGCAAAATCTCTCAGTAACGGGAATCATATTGCTGCCTGCATGAACTCCTTCAATGGTAATCATGGGTAAGGGGTCCCCCAAAGCTGCAATGGTCATGACATAGGGAGAATGGGTATGCACAATTCCTCCAATTTCAGGATATTTGCGGTAAATTCCCAGATGCATTAGATATTCACTGGAAGGCCATTGGTCCCCTTCTCTTCGGCCATCGTTCAAATGAATGAATACCATATCCTCCTCTTCCATACAATCATATCGAATACCGGTGGGGGTGATGACCATCCAGTCAGATCCCGGGCATCTCATGCTTACGTTTCCAGAAGAGGCTTTTACTAATTCTTCCCTGTAAAGGATCATGGAGGTTTCAAAAACCTCTTTTTGGTACTCTTTGTTCATAGGATTTCCTTTCTGCACTACCTTTTTTCTGCGGATTCAAGAAGAGTTGCGTATCGGGTATTGGGCTCTATGATGTATGGTACAGCATACCCTTCTTCCACTAGTAATCGATTAATCATAACGTAGTTATTGCCGTCCTTGATGTAGACGTAAGCTAATAAACGTTCATATTGGTCCATTTTTTCTACATCATACTCCAAAAAGACCAGAGCCCCTTCCAAAAGTTGTTTGGTATAGTCGGAAGCCACCAATCCCTCTTCCGTTATTCTTTCCGGATGGTCGGCCACACTTTCCGGGGTGTCAATTCCTAACATCCGGATTCTGGTTCTCTCCCCTTCCACTTCTGCGATAAAAGTGTCTCCATCTACCACGCGTTCCACCGAATAGGGTCCATTCAGCTCTTGCAAATCGTATGGAACTTCTTGGCTTCTTGGGTCAGAAAGAAGATTGTAAACCAGCAATACCCCTATAATGAATAGCGGTGCGATAATCTTAATGAATCTTTGAATAATAGGACCTCCTTTTGTGCGTACTGTTATTATGATACCACAATCTTAAAAAATATGGGAAGCTTTGTTTTCCCAATAATGCAATACTATTTGAGAGAGCCACCCTAAAACTCATGATTAAGTATGGTATGTTGGCAAGGGGAATGGTATGATTACATAAAGCGATATAAAGTTACTTCTTGACGGGTATTATAAAGGGAATTTTAATGGAGAAGCGAAAACTTGGTAGTTTAGATTTCATGGTGACACCCATTGGCTTTGGCGTTCTTACCGTTGGGAACACACAGTTGAACCTTCCGGTATCCAAGGGAGCGGAGATACTACGATATGCTTTGGAACGAGGTATCAACTTTTTAGATACTGCGCAGTATTATGAAACCTATCCTTATATTCGAGAAGCCCTTCGTGGTACTTCATTTGAACCGATTATCGCTTCTAAGTGCCTGGATGAAGGATATCAGCAAATGGCCGATGCCATTGAACAGGCAAGAAAGGAAATGGATCGAGACATTATCGATATCTTTCTTCTTCATGAGGTTCGGCATAATGATGATTTTGAAAAGAGAAGCGGAGCTTGGGCTTGTTTGAATGATGCGAAAGCGAAAGGTATCATAAGGGCGATTGGTGTTTCTACCCACCATGTGGATGTGGCGGAAAAGATGGCTGAAATCCAGGAATGCGATGTGCTCTTCCCTTTATTAAATTTCAAAGGACTGGGAATTCGGAAAGGTTCTGAGCCTGGCACGAAGGAAGATATGGAACGGGCCATAGAATCAAACATTAAAAAAGGATGTGGTGTATTTCTTATGAAAGCATTTGGCGGTGGCAATCTGACGGATTCATACCAGCAAGCATTGAATTATGTTTTCGGAATCTCCGGTATATCTTCCGTGATGGTAGGATTCGGCTCCCAAAAAGAAGTGGATGATATTTTCGACTATTGGGAAGGCCGCATGCCTGTGGATTACAATCCGGACGTGTCTCATAAAAAAATCCACATCGATCAAGGAGACTGCGAAGGATGTGGGTTATGTCTTGCGCGTTGCCCCAATCATGCCATTTTCATTAATGATAAGGGGCTTGCAGAAATTGATTATAATAAATGCCTTACGTGTGGCTATTGTGCACCCAAGTGTCCGGTCCGTGCCATTATCATGTGGTAGGATCTATAAATCCTCCGCCCACCACAAAATCTCCTAAATAGAAAACAATGGATTGCCCCGGCGTAGGGGCTCTTTGAGGCTCATCAAATAGAGTCTCTATTTGATTGTCTCCTATGGCATGAATAAAAGCCGGCGCAGGTTTGGCGGCATATCGAATTTTTGCGTCCACTCGTACACCTTCGAAAGGTATGGATACTATATTGTTATAGGATATCACTTGAGATTTAAACAAATCATTTTCATTATCTGTAAGAACTACGGCGTGCCCTTCGTTTTGAAGAGATTTTACAAACATTGGTTTTCCAAAAGAATCTCCCAGGCCCTTACGTTGGCCAATTGTGTAGTGGTAAATTCCTTTGTGTTCCCCCAAAGGGTTCCCCGCTTGATCTAAAAACGGGCCTTTTGGAGCGGACACTCCCAAATTTTCCAAATATTGAATGTAGTTCACCCCTTCTGGCAGAAAGCAGATTTCCTGGCTATCTTTTTTATTTGCATTGGATAATCCGGCGTTTTCTGCCAACTGGCGAACCCGATCTTTCCCATGTATTTCACCTAACGGCATGATTAGCCGTGAGATTACTTCTTTTGGCAATCTGTAAAGCATATAGCTTTGGTCTCTATCTTCACTTTGGGCCTTTCGAATAAACCATTGCTCTAAATTCTCATCGTAGTAGGTTCGAGCATAATGCCCAGTGGCAATAAATGGTGCCTCCTGTTGATCCGCAATTTCTATGAGAGTGCGAAACTTAATTTGAGGATTGCACACGACACAAGGATTGGGAGTACGACCTTCCAAATACTCATCCTGAAAATATGAAACCACTTCTTGCTGAAATCTGTCGCTAACATCGTAGTAAAGAAAGGGAATATTCAATTCTTTCGCTGTGTTTTCCGCGCTGTGCCGCCCCTCTTCATTACAACCGGTTACATCCAGGAAAAGCCCTATTACCGAAAGCCCTTTTTCTTTCAATAATAAAGCAGCGGCGGTACTATCTACCCCGCCGCTTAATCCAAGTATTACTTTATTTGGGTTCTTTGGAATCATTGCTGTTCTTCTCGCAGGCTGGGCCGGAACATCCTCCCACACAACCACTTTCTTCCATTATATCGTGCTCGTCCTCCTCTGCATTGGGATCAAATCCTTCTAGGCCTTTATATGTTTTTCCGTTTTTCTGCGCATAATCATAGATTGCGCTCTTTATGGCATGGTCTGCCAATACGGAACAGTGTATCTTTACGGCAGGTAGTCCTCCCAAACCATCCACAATTTCTTTGTTGGTGAGAGCCAGTGCGTCATCGATGGTCATACCGATAATCATTTCTGTGGCAATGCTGGAAGATGCAATGGCCGAACCGCATCCGAAAGTTTTAAACTTTGCATCCATAATCACATCGTCTTTTACCCGGATGGCAATTTGCATCATGTCTCCACATACTGGGCTTCCGTAGGTCCCTACACCATCTGGATTTTCCATATCTCCCACATTACGTGGATTCATGAAATGTTCCATTACTGTATCGTTATAAATTCCCATGGTATATTACCATCCTTTCTTTTCATTAACGGAAGAAATCTCCCGTAGTTTTTTTACGGTATCTTCCAGAATATTTACTACATAATCCACATCTTCACCAGTAGTATAATCTCCCATTGTGAAACGTATGGATCCGTGAATCCTTTCCACCGGAAGACCGATGGCAGACAGAACATGACTTGGTGTTAAAGCGGCTGAGTTACAAGCCGATCCGGTAGAAACACTGATTCCTTCCCGATCCAAAAGTAGCAATATTCCCTCGCCTTCTATGTAGTTAAATGCCAGGTTTATGTTTCCAGGATGGCGATGTTCCATGGTACCGTTGACGGTTACTTCTGGAATTCTCCGCAACACCTCTTGGGTAAAATAATCACGAAGCGTTTTTACGTGTTCTATGTGATGATCCAGATGGTCATAAGCCAATTCGGCAGCTTTTCCGAAGCCTACAATACCGGGTAAGTTTTCCGTTCCGGCTCTTCTTTTTCCTTCCTGTCCTCCGCCATGCATAAAGTTTGAAATACGTAGCCCTTTTCGGATATACAGAGCGCCTACACCCTTCGGACCATAAATCTTGTGGGAAGAAATAGACATCATGTCCACACCCCACTCTTTCACGTTAACAGGAATACTTCCAACAGCTTGAACACCGTCCGTGTGGAATAAGACACCATGTCTTTTCGCTATTTCAGAGATTTCCCGAATAGGTTGAACCGTTCCAATTTCATTATTGACAGCCATAATGGTTATTAATACGGTATCTTCAGAAATGGCCTCTTCCACTTTTTTAGGGTCAACTAGGCCTTGAGAGTCAACGGGCAAATACGTTACACGGGTTCCCCGCTGTTCCAAAAATTGACAAGCATGAAGAATGGCATGATGCTCAAAAACAGTAGTAATGATGTGATTTCCTTTTGTTTTCAAGGAATCCACTGCACCGAAAATGGCCCAGTTATCGGCTTCTGTGCCAGTAGATGTAAAATATATTTCATCTTCTTTTGCGCCAATTAATTTGGCGACACGACTTCTAGCTTGATGTAAAGCTTCCTTGGATTTTTGCCCAATGGTATATATACTGGAGGGATTTCCGTAGTTTTCGGTAAACCACGGTAGCATCTCCTGAAATACCTCCTCCTTGACCGGAGTGGTTGCAGAATAATCCAGATATACGTCTCTATGATTGGCCATGTCTTTTATCTCCTTTGATGGGTATTGGCATTCTCATGTTCATCCATGCCACATAACCTTTTATACACTATTCCGTTAGTTTTTAAACGTTGTATCACAATCTTCCGATTCTTCATCGACGATTTCAATGTTTTCTAACTGACGGATAAAAGACTGTCGAAATGCAGTAAGATACTCTTTCCGAAGGCATGCTTGCTCTTGTAATTCTTCTTCATTGAGACCTATGCTTTTTGACTTTTTTGCCAACTCATTGATACGTTGTATTTTATCTTTGGGGAGCATGGTTTGCTTCCTCCTTCATGAAAATGAATTTGTGTTTTCACACAAGAAGGATTATACCACACTCGGACTATCATCATCAACACAAGGAAGCTGGATTTCCTGTGTTCTGGTTGGATTATTGCAACAATTGTTGAAATTGTTCTTGTCTTTGGGTTTTATGAACCAATCGTGCGATAAACACCTTGTTGGAAGGGGTATCCATCAGGCTCTCCCCTCTTTTATCGGCATCCACACCACTCCGAATGGCAAAACGAATGGCTCGTTCCACACAAGCAATGCTGGTATGGTTTTCTTCGGCGATAGGTCCGTACACTTCCTTTGTGAGGGCATCCAGACGATCTTTTTCCATTAAAATTATCCGCACAGCTTGATGTATGTAGCGGAATCCCTTGTGGGAGGGATTAATCCCTTCCTGATCTACAATTTCGGTAATTAATTGTTCCATTCGGGAGAATTGTTCTTTCCAATGATGCATTTTGGCACTCCTTTCTTTATATACAAATGGAGTCCTCAAGGGCATCGAAGGTTTTTTCTCCAATCCCCGGGACATCCATCAAATGATTCAGTTCTAAGAATTTTCCATTTGCGCTTCGATAATCTATTATCTTTTGTGCCGTTACCGGTCCTATACCACTCAAAGTTTGCAATTCTTCCAATGAGGCAGAGTTTATATTGATTTTTCCTGCGCCACTAACGCTATTGGTAATAAAAGAGGCCCCCTTATAGGCAGAGGCCTGTGATTGTGCGGTTTCTTCATATCGGGGGATATAGATTTTATCGCCATCGGATAATATCATGGCTTGATTTATAGGGGATAAATCAGCCGCTGCCGTTACTCCGCCAGCCTGGGCAATGGCTTGATATACTCTGGCGCCGGTTTCTAATTCAACGACCCCGGGGTATTGTACTTCTCCACCCACATCTATAAATATGCTGGCAGGTGAATTTATAATCGGGGAATTCAACCCGGCCGAAATGCTTTCAGAAGTCATGGTGTTCTCATTCAAGGAAAGTACCGTGATATCATCTTGCTTGTGTTCATAAATGGTCACAAGAAAAGCAACGAGAAGTACAAAAGCCATCAACGTTGCTTTCCATCTTTTCTTATGGACCAGCTCTTCAAGGAGCCAACGCCATTTCATACATCCTGCCTCCTCTCAAAAGACGATTGCGGAAACAGAATATCACATATGGTAAATTATGTCAATTATTTTGAAATATTAGTTTCGTACGCAAAACTTTTATTTGATGACGAGGTATTTGAAGCTG
>CALFUG010000005.1 GCA_937928455.1 uncultured Clostridia bacterium | reverse complement strand
TAATATCCGAAGTCCAGTACGGTACCCGTTCCCCGTGAATCCAAGGAAAAAACAAAAGAGAATCATCCAAAAAAGCCTCTTCTGCAATATCAAACCCCAATTTCCCCGACCATGTAAATACAGAACAGGAATTGGGAGAGATACCCCCTGTGGCATAGGTTTCATCATCTATGGCGTAGGTCCAAACCGAAACACCGGAGGCTTGATCAATCCGGGGTGTAATGACCCTGGCCGCCATGGAAGTTCCCACATTGCCGCAAAAGCTGCTTACATCTTTACAGGCATAGCTGGCAGAAACCCCATCCCCCAGCCCAGGCACTACCAAAGTCTCCCCAGGATTCCCTTCCATCCATTCCTTGCGAAGTTTTCCGCAAACCTGATCATGCTTATAGATTTCCGGAATCATGGAAGCCTCAAAGCCCATTCTTTGGATAAAGGAACGGTTCCAATCCTTTTTATGAATATCAAAGAGTCCGCTGGCAGAGGCAGTGACATAATCGCTACACAATTGACCCGTCAACTCCCGGATCAACCATTCCTTCAATCCATAAGGAAAGAAATTTTTTCGTTCTTCTTCCTTTAGCGTAGCCAGCTTGTATGCTCCATAAATGCTATCCACCGGACATCCGGATTTTCTCAAATCCTCCCGGAATTCATCTTCCTTGTGCCGGACGGTCTCCCAGAGACAATTCCACTGATAGGCGCATAGTTCTCCTTGAATCATTCCGCAAACCGAATACATTTGGGTGGAAATGGCAACGGCCACCAGGTGAAACTCCTTCCACAGTTTTCGGATGACTTCACTTGCGTTTTCTTTATAAATTTTCACCGGAACCACACCAGGCGCCATTTCATAGAATCCTTGATAGTTGTATCGGCGATTATCGATTATTTTCCCGGAAGTTGCATCTACAATGGTAACTTTCAGGGAACTGGTTCCCACATCAAATCCAACCAGCACTTCTGTTTTTTCCCCCAGGGGTTGATTCATGTTCGAGTCCTCCCTCTTTTCCTTATGGTACAAAAATATTCGCAGGGCCCACTTTTCAGAAGACCCTGCGATTTGTTTTTTCTATACTATACGGCTTCAATCTGCGCAATCGCCTCTTCAAACTCTTTTTTCAACTGCTCATATTTCGGATCCTCATCCTTTGGAAGTAGCATGGGTCTTCTCGGAAATCCTGCATCAAACCCTCTGGCCTTGAGAATCATATGGGAAACGATAGTACTGTCTGTAAACTTTGTTTTCCCCGAATAATCCATCAACACCGCATAGGCCTTTTCCGCTCTTTCCAAATCTCCTGCCATGGTGAGTTGGTACATCTTGCTTACAATTTCCGGCGCATAATTGCACATTCCGGCGATCATGGTGTCAATTCCCATCTGTGCAAAGGGAAGCCAGCCGGTAGAGGTGCCAATAATGGTTTTGAAATCCTTGTTCTTGATTTTCGCATCATAGAAAACCCGGGTAATGAAAGCTACGTTCATGGAACTGTCTTTCACTCCTTTCACGCCTACCGATTGCAACTTCTCCACGGTAGACATCGTCATGGTGGTTTTTGTAGTGGTGGGATTGTTATAGGCATACACCGGCAAACTAGTCGCCTCTACAATTTCCCGATAGTATTCAATGACCAAATCTTCTTTATGTGTGTAATAGAAGGGTGGAACCGCACCTACGGCATCCACGCCCACCTTCTCCGCTTCTTTGGCCAGTGCTACAGTAGATGCGGTATCTGCGCAACCTACGTGGGCAATCAGGAAACGGTCCTGGTAATCTGCCACCACTTTTTTTGCCAGCTGATAGATAGATACTCTTTCTTCGTTGGTCATAAGAGGTCCCGCACCATAAGAACCAGTGAGGAATAATCCGTTCACTCCATGGTCGAACATCCAACGCATATGCCATTCGCATTTATCATAATCAATGGTGTTGTCTTCTTTGAAGAATGTAATATTCGGTACTAAAGATCCAATAATTTTTGCCATTTTTCTACCTCCAATATTTTAACAAGTAATCTCTATCTTTACCCCAGGCCCTAATAGAATAGTTCCAACGGGAATAAAATAATCTGTGGGAACAAAGTAAATACCAACAAAACAATAATTTCCGTCAAAAGGAAAGGCAGTATCCCCTTCACCAGCTTTTCAAAAGTCACGCCTCCTACTCGACAGCCCAGATATAATATGGTTCCTACCGGCGGTGTAATCAGGCCAATGGTTAAATTCAATACCATAATGACCCCAAAGAAAATAGGGTCAATGCCTGCTGCTATTACCACAGGGAAAAGGATGGGTCCGAAGATTAACAAATTCGGCGTCAAATCCATGACCATACCCATAATGAATAAGAACAAATTTATGGTTAGCAATAAAATCACCGGATGCTCCACCAGAGGACCTAACATTTGAACGATTTTTGCGGGAATCTGTGCTATGGTGATTAACCATGCCACCGCACTGGCGGCTGCTACAATAAACATAACAATCCCCGTACTGCGGGCACTCTCCACGAAAACTTCCACTATTTTTTTCGGAGGAAGTTCTTTATACACAAACACCGAGATGATAAAAGCATATACGGCTGCAAAAGCTCCGGCCTCTGTAGGGGTGAAAACACCCAGCCGGATGCCTCCCACGATCATTACCGGCATGAAAAGAGCTAGCAAAGAATTCTTAACAACCTTCCGGCCTTCTCCTTTTTCGTATCGAATGGTATCGGTATACCCGTCCTTCAATACGATTCTTTTCCAAACAATCATCAGGGCCATACCCAGCAATAAACCTGGTACGATTCCGGCCATGAATAGCTTCCCTACT
>CALFUG010000004.1 GCA_937928455.1 uncultured Clostridia bacterium | reverse complement strand
GCGGATTTGATGACCATTGAAGAGCACGTGAACAAACCTCTTTCCAAAGTGAAGGTGGTTTTTTGTGGAGATATCCGAAACAATATGAGCTATGCCTGGATGTACGGATGTGCCAAAATGGGCATGCATTTTGTGGCATATGGCCCGGATGAATTGGCCAGTGAAATTGATCAAAGTGTATTATCTTCGGCGAAAGAGGTATGCCAGAAAACAGGGGCCACTATAGAAATCTCATCCGATAAAGGGTGCTTAAAAGGCGCAGATGTGATTTACACAGATGTATGGGCTTCCATGGGGGAAGAGAAAGAAATTCCGGAAAGAGTGGCTTTGCTGACCCCGTATAAAGTGACGGAGGAAATGTTGGATCACACTGAAAATCCGGATGTGATTTTCCTCCATTGCCTGCCTTCTTTCCACGATTTCGAAACGACTATGGCCAAGACGCAACAAGAGTTGGGGTATGATATCCGGGAAGTGACGGATGAAGTGTTTCGTTCCAGGCACTCCAAAGTTTTCGATGAAGCAGAGAATAGGATGCATACCATTAAAGCGGTCATTGTGGCAACCATAGGATAAGGCAGCTGGCGAACCGTGGACCTACCTATGGAAAGGAGTGTGTTATGACACTGGGCGTACACAATTATTCCGAGATTGGGAAGTTGAATAAGGTGCTTCTCCATCGACTGGACCGGGAGATTGAAGGGCTGGTTCCCGACAATTTTGAAAGGCTATTGTTTGATGATATTCCCTATTTGAAGGTAGCCCAACAGGAACATGATTGCTTTGCCAATGTACTCCGTCAAAACGGGGTGGAAGTGCTTTATTACGTAGAGGAGACGGCGAAAGCTCTGGTGGATGGGGCCATTCGTCAGACCTTTGTAAAACAATTTATCGAAGAAAGCAACCTTTATTCCGAGGCGGCGAAGGAAGCCATATACGAGTACCTAATGAATATGACGCCGAAAGACATGGTAAGCAAAGTCATATCCGGTGTGAAGAAGAAAGATGTGGGGAAAATCGACTCCGGGTCCTTGGCGGATTTTATTGCATCCGGATATCCCTATTATACCGATCCCATGCCCAATTTGTACTTCACCCGAGATCCCGGAGCTTGCGTGGGAAATGGTGTAGCGGTACATCATATGAGTACGGTAGCCCGGCGAAGAGAAGCCTTGCTCTTGGAATATATGTACAGATATAATAGCGATTTTGCGCCGGAAGGAACCAATCTTTGGTACGATTATGATGGGGCATATTCCATTGAAGGAGGGGACATTCTCATTCTGTCTAAGGATGTGGTGGGTATTGGACTATCTCAGCGCACAACAGCTGCCGGGATTGAGAGGTTTGCAGAGAAGATTTTACGGTCCTCGGGATTTCATAAAATACTGGTTTTTGACATTCCGAAATCCCGGGCATTCATGCATCTAGACACCGTATTCACCATGGTGGATTTTGATAAATTTACCATACATCCGGAAATTGAAGG
>CALFUG010000003.1 GCA_937928455.1 uncultured Clostridia bacterium | reverse complement strand
TAATCAATGCCATCTACTTTAAAGGGGATTGGGTTCACACCTTTGATGAGAAGGCGACTCAGTCAGTTCCTTTCTATAGCTATGGAGGCGAAGAGGTAAAGGTGGATATGATGTATCGAACCGGACCCGCTAGCTATTATCAAGGGGAGGGATACCAAGCCCTTAAAATGCCCTACGGGCAGGGCAAACTATCCATGACCATCCTCTTGCCGGAGGGCGATATTATCGACTTTGTTTCTGATCTCACGGAAGAGTCTTTTCGAGAAGCCCGATTATCTCCATTGCCCCAGGAAGAAGTTTCCATCTGGTTGCCTCGCTTCTCCATATCCTATGGTATCAAGAAACTCAATGACTCTCTTATCCAGTTAGGAATGGATCTGCCCTTTTCAGAGTATGCCGACTTAAGCGGTATTCGAGAGGGCACATATATCAGTCGCGTCCTCCACAAGGCCGTGATTGATGTAAACGAAGAAGGCTCGGAAGCCGCCGGAGTCACCGTGGTAGAGGTTCAAGAAACGGCAATGATGGAACCCACGATTTTCCGATGTGATAAACCCTTCCTGTTTCTTATCAGCGAAGAGGATTCTGACACCATTCTGTTTATGGGTACGTATATGGGGCCATAATACGGTATCATAACCTTCTTGCTTTGGGAGAACAAATAGGAGCCGTTTTATGTGACGGCTCCTTTTCGTTATCATTATATCTATATATTATGGTCGCTACCCTTCATGAAGACAATTACCATAGTATCTCCCAAATCCTACGCCTCCTTGGCGGCCGGTTTTTCCTGCTCCGGAATATCGTGAACATCCGTTATCTTTTGTACATCCGGAGTGGTGTATTCCTGTTTCATGAAGAGACATTTCTTGGGACAAACATCCACGCAGCTTTTACATTGAATGCACCCCATTCGATGGATGGTCCAGGTTCGTTCCTTTCGATCCACGATAATGGCATCGGAAGGGCATTTTCTTTGGCACATCCCACAGAGGATGCAGTCTGCTTCGTTGATTTCGATATGTCCTCGGGTTATCTCTTGCCAGATTCTCGGCACCTGCGGATACATTAAGGTGGCCGGTTTTCGGAACAAACTTCGTAAAACCACTTTTCCCATTCTTAATTGTGACATCCTCTCACCTACCTTTCTGTACAGCTGATGCAGGGGTCAATGGTGAGCACCAGAATCGGTACGTCTGCAAAGCCGCATCCCTGAAGCATTTTTGTTAAAGCGGGTACATTGCTGAAGGTGGGTGTTCGAACTCTCATTCGGTCCAAGAATTTGGTTCCGTTTCCTTTGGCATAATATATGGCTTCTCCTCGAGGCTGCTCGATACGCATGAGGAATTCTCCTTTGGGAGGAGTGCCCTTCACCGGCACATCGATAGGCCCGTCGGGGATCATTTCTACTGCTTTTTCGATAAGATCGATGGACTGATATACTTCCCGGATTCGTACGACGGTACGTGCATAGCTATCCCCTGCCGTTTCAATCACCGGTTGGAACCCCAGCTCCATATATTTTCCATGGCCCGTTAGCCGGGTGTCGTGAGCAATTCCGGAAGCTTTGGCCATGGGCCCCACAGCGCAACACTCCATGGCATCCTCTTTGGTGAGAATCCCCACACCTACGGTACGATTCTTCACCGAGTCGTCTTCCAGAAATACTTCTGTCAAATCTTCCAGCTCCACTTTCATTTTCTTTAAAGTTTTCACCAGGCTCTGCAAGGTTTCCTTATCCATGTCCCGGCGAACACCACCCACCTTGCACACAGAAAAGATGATTCGGCCTCCCGTGGTCTTCTCAAAAAGATCCAACACGGTTTCCCGCAATCGCCATACGTGCATAAACAGGCTTTCAAACCCAAAAGCGTCGGCCAACAATCCCAACCACAGCAGATGACTTTGAATTCGGCCCATTTCATGCCAAATAGTTCGAAGATATTCGGCGCGATCCGGAACTTGAATGCCCATGAGCCCTTCTACCGAAGAAACATAGCCCCAGCCATGACCAAAACTACAAATCCCGCAGATTCGTTCGATAATATACACCATCTCTGTAAATTCTTTTTTCTCCACCAGCTTTTCCAACCCCCGGTGGATGAACCCGATGGAAGGAATGGCCTCAACCACGATTTCATCTTCCAATACCAAGTCCAGATGGATGGGCTCCGGCAGCACCGGGTGCTGGGGCCCAAAGGGTATTACTGTTCTTTTTCCCATGGTTTATGCGTCTCCTTCCTGTGCGGTTTTTGTTTCTTCCGGAGCCGCCTCAGTCTCTTCTTTTACTTCCGGCTTTTCATTTTCGCTTTCCGTAGCCCTCTCCGGAGGCTCCGGCTTCCAGGGGTGTGGCTCGTTAGTGGTGTAGAAATGTCCCCCGTAATTCAAGTCCATATGTTTGAATTTCACATCAAATAAATCCTGAAGTTCATTTTCAAATACAAAGGCAGACCAATATACTCCGGTGATGCTCATAATTTCTTCATCCACCGGCATGGTTACCTTGTAGTTGAGAAGGACATGGTCCAAATCATAGGTGTAAAGGAGTTCGTATCCCTCCGGAACTACGGAAGCGCAAATCTGCACCAGCCGGTATCCTTCCGCCTTTCGGTCCTTGGCCGTCTCGTAAATCATCCCCGTTTCCAAGGGGTGGAATTCTTGCACTAAATAGCTTCTATTTTCCATTGGTCACAACCTCCATAATTAAGGGGCGGTGCTCTTGACCATACACCTCATCGTAATG
>CALFUG010000002.1 GCA_937928455.1 uncultured Clostridia bacterium | reverse complement strand
ATATGCCGAACCATAAGTATAACTTCTCAGCACCTCATAAAGGCATAGTTTCTCTGTAGGGTTCCACCCACCTTCCGGCATTCCATCATTGTGAAGTCTGGTTACCCCTCGATATATTTCCAGAAAAGGACTGTTGCTAACCACCGGACAATCACTACCAATGGCCAAAACCCCCGCGGTATCGTAAAGACTTTTCAACGGCCATGTTTTATCGGCTCTTTCCCGACCCAGAACCACGGGATACGGATTTTCATCAAATCGCTGGGTCAAAGCAATGTGCTCCGGCTGTACCGAGGGCAGCACTCCCAATTCCTTGAACCTCGGAAGGTCTTCCGGTGCCAACATTTCAATATGTTCAATGGCATGTCGACAGCGATTTCGGCCATACAATTCCACCGCCTCTTGATAGAAATCCAATCCCATCCGAGCAGACGCATCACCGCAAGAATGAAGCTTCACAGAGAAGCCTCGGCGATGAGCTTCCGGCACTGCTTTCCGAATGGCCTCCAAATCGAAAAGTGAAATCCCCCGGTTTCCCGGTTCATCCTGATAGTCCTCTAACACTAATGCAGTGTGAGTAGTAGCCACTCCGTCTAAAAACTGTTTCACATGGTCCACACGAACCTTTTCAGAGTGGTATTTTTCACGCCACCCTTCCACTTGCTCCAAATCCCCCAAAAGGTCCGGTGCCGCATGGACACGAATTGTCAGCTCATTTTCTACATCCATTTGATGATAAACTTCCAAATTTCCCATATTCCCTTGAAAATAAGGTTGCACATCATTGATGGAAGTAATGCCGGATTCTTTCGCCCCTTCTTGGAAGGATTGAATCAGCTGTTTTTCTTCGTCATCGTTCAAAACAAAAGCATGTTTTGTAGCCAGTCCCACTGCAGATTCATAAAGAAAACCAGTGGGTTCGCCTTGAGAATCTCTTTCAATTTTACCTCCAAAAGGATTTGGCGTGTCCTTTGTGATACCGGCGATGCGAAGTCCGGCGCTATTCACCCAGGCACCATGTGCTTCTGCGTTAATGAGGCAAACCGGTTTCTCCGGGAAATATGTATCCAAAGACTTTTTAGTAGGGAGCTCTTTATGATCCCAAAAAACATGATACCAAGAAAAACCAATGACCCAACCTTCCTTGTGAAGATTGTTCTTGGCACTTTCCCAAACCATTTTGGCTGCCTCTTCTTCACTTCGAGCCTCGCCTAAATTCACATAGGTCCGATACATACCCTCCATTAATAAATGAGTATGGCTGTCATGAAATCCTGCCATGATGGTTTGATCGTGATACGTCAAAATTTCCGTTTCTTCGCCGAACCAAGGCTGATAGTTTATACCTTTTCCTACTTTTAGAATCCGATTGCCGGAGATGGCTACAAATCCCTGAAAAGGATTCTCTTCCACCGAGTCAAAGATTCTGTTCCCTATTATTATCAAATCCGCTTTCATTCCACTCTCCTTTGCGTCTACCTTTGCTGTCTCAAAGGACCAAACCCCGCATTATTCCGGAATCGATAGTTTGAGAATTTCCTGATAACTATCCACTCGACGATCCCTATGAAATTGCAGTATATCACGAGCTCTCTTAATTTCGTCCAAATCCAGTTCCGCTATGATCAAATCCTCTTGGTTCATTTTTCCTTCTACTAACAGGTTGCCCCACGGATCCGACACAAAGCTTCGGCCGTAAAATTCCATAAATCCACTTCCATCCGCAGCTTCCTCTCTCCCCACTCGATTGCATGCACAAACATAGAAATTGTTATGAATTCCATGTCCTCTGATTCCGTCAACCCAAGTATGAGAAGTGTCCAAATCCGGGTTATCTGGCTCCGAACCTATAGCGGAAGGATAAAACACAAAATCGGCACCCTTCAAAGCCAATATCCGGCTAGGCTCCGGAAACCATTCATCCCAACAAATCAATACTCCAAAGGTTCCATATTTGGAGCGAAAAACCAAATAGGGAGAATCTCCGGGCGTGAAATAATATTTTTCAATATACTGAGGACCTTCGGGAATGTGATGTTTTCTGTAATTGCCCAAAAAGGTCCCATCCGCATCAAATACAGCCGCAGAATTGTAATAAACGCCATCCATGGCATACTCGTAATAGCAGCTAATCAATACCACATCTAATTCTTTCGCCAACTTTTGCATCCGCTGATTGAGCGGGCCGTTCAATGGCTCCGCCCAATCATACTTCGTGTAGTCGATAATCTGAGGAAAGTACTGGCCGGAAAACAATTCCTGGGTGCAAATAATCTTAGCGCCTTTCTTCGCTAACTGTCGAATTTGCTCTTCCCCTTTCTCCACATTCTGTTGCCGATTCGGCACACAGGCAAACTGTGTCATACCAATGATAACTTTTCCTTTATTCATTGAAATCTCCTAGTCTTCATTTTGTATTAAGCCATTACAAATCCAACAATCAGGTACGCTACAATGGCCAGAGCCAAGGGAACCATAATCAAAGGAATGGAGGTTCGAGCATAATCCATATTTTTTAAGCCTACCGCTGCGCAGGTAACGGTGACTGCATCGCTGTAGAAGCAAGCATGACTTCCGAAGGAAGTGGCTGCTGCAACAGCACCGATGGTCAAATAAGGATTTACGCCCAAAGCTACGGCTAAAGGCAAAATGATGGGGAAGGAAATCGCCGCTACGCCCCAGAAACTGCCGGTAGAAAAGGCCAATGCCGCTACTACCACAAAGGTGACCGCCGGGAACAGAGCCGGGCTCAATATCGGAGCCACGCTTTCAATGACAAAAGGTGTCAAACCAAGGGCATCATTAAAATCTTGAAGGATAAAGGCAGCCAATACGAGAATGGTCACATATAGCATGTCTTTGAATCCGTTCACTATCGAATCACAAAATTGACCTATGGTTAAAAGTCGCTGAACCATCAACATGATTCCGCAAACTACCGACGCTAAAATTACACCCAATACAATATCCGCTGTATAAATGGCCACCACAATTAAAACCACCATGGGAATAATGAAATTCCAGGCACTAGATGCTTTGCCCGCCTTCATTCCCTCCACTTTCTCTCCCTCATAGTGATAATCTGGGAATACTCTTCCCGTTTCCAAGGCTCTTTCTTCTGCCTTTTTCATAGGTCCATAAAGTGGAATCACTCCCAAAGAGAAAAGAGGTACTGCGATTACCGCAAACCATGCATATAGCATAAAAGGAATAGAATTGGCATACGCTGTGAATCCCGAAACACCTTCTAAAACTCCCACCTGTTCAATTTGAGAAGCATAAAGCACTCCCCATGAGGAGAAAGGCACCAAAATACATACCGCAGCTCCGGTGGAATTGACGATAAAGGCCAATCTCTCTCTGGAAATTTTCCATTTATCGGAAAGATTCTGCATAGCTACTCCAACTCCCAACGCGTTCAAATAATCTTCTACAAATATAATGATTCCTAAAATCCAGGTAAAAATCATGGTCTTTTTCCGAGAATTGGCTAGTTTCGCGCCAATATCCGCAAATCCCATAGCGGCACCAGATTCGTCCAGAAGACGAATCATTGCGCCAAACATTCCGAACATAATAATGTAGTAAGCAGAATCTCCTATCTCCGTAAGGGTATAATCAAACCAGGTGCCCCACCAGGCCCCCTTTGCAAAAATAACCG
>CALFUG010000001.1 GCA_937928455.1 uncultured Clostridia bacterium | reverse complement strand
TGGTGAATCCCTTGTTCAACCACCGGGGCGTTACCATTCTTACATATATAAGGGATAATCCCATTACCTGGGAGTCCATATATTATGGCATGGTGACCGGGTTGATGTTGGGAGCGGTAATCTTGTGGTTTTCCTGTTACAACCAGGTGATGACCAGCGACAAGTTCATTTACCTTTTTGGTCGGCTCATTCCTTCTTTGTCATTAATCTTTTCTATGGTACTCCGGTTTGTGCCCCGGTTCCAGGAACAGTACAAAGTGATTTTGCAGGCTCAAAAATCATTGGGTCGAGAAGTGGAAGGGGGCAGCTTGCCAAACCGAATCCGAAGGGGAATAAAGGTAACTTCTATGATGTTGACCTGGTCTCTGGAAAACGCCATTGATACGGCGGACTCCATGAAGGCCAGGGGATATGGTCTTCCCGGCCGAACCGCCTTTTCCACCTATCGACTGGATGGAAGAGATCGCCGCATGTTGGTGGTGTTGCTGGTTATGGGTGGAATGTTGGCCCTGGGAGTGGTGAATCAGCTATACCGAATTCAATATTTCCCGTCCATCAAGGTGCCGGAAGCCCACCCCTTGACCTGGATGTTTTTTCTCGCCTATGGTGTTCTTTGTTATTTGCCCTTGATTGTTTCAGGGTTGGAGGAATATAAATGGAAGCTTTTGCAATCGAAAATCTAAGCTTTACGTATCCTGACAGAATTAGGCCCGCCCTATATCAAATCTCCGCGTCTGTGGAGACGGGCAGTTTTGTGGTGGTCATCGGAGGGTCCGGTTCCGGGAAGACCACGTTACTCCGAAACTTGAAAGGCCCCCTTACACCTTCCGGAATAAAGGAAGGAGAAGTTGTTTTCTTTGGGAAGAAGTTGGGAGAGCTGACCGATACAGAGCAGGCGAAACGGATTGGCTATGTGTTTCAAAATCCGGATCATCAAATCGTTACGGATAAAGTGTGGCATGAATTGGCCTTTGGGTTGGAAAGTCTCGGCATGGACCAGGAAACCATCCGTCTTCGGGTCACGGAGATGGCCAGCTTTTTTGGGATACAGGACTGGTTCTATAAAAAGGTATCGGAACTTTCCGGAGGGCAAAAGCAAATATTGAACCTGGCTTCCGTTATGGTGCTTCAGCCGGATGTTCTTTTGTTGGATGAGCCCACCTCTCAACTGGACCCCATTGCGGCCGGGGAGTTTCTCTCCATGGTGGAAAAGATTAACCGGGAAATCGGCACCACTGTCATCCTGTCGGAGCACCGATTGGATGAGGTGCTGGCGGTGGCTGACCGTGTATGGGTGTTGGAAAATGGATCTCTGTTTTCGGATGACACACCGGAAAATACAGGGGCTATTTTGGCCGCAAAAAACCATCCCATGTTTCAAGCCATGCCGGCACCCTTAAAAATTTACGGAGAGCTTTATGAGGAAGGCTTTCGCCAAGATCTTTCTTGCCCGGTGACGGTGCGGGACGGACGGACCTGGCTTTCGGAAGTGTTTC